>CALMNY010000356.1 GCA_937872125.1 uncultured Candidatus Competibacteraceae bacterium
TCGCCCTGCCCCTGATCGGCCATGCGACCTGGCACGCCTACCGGAGTCTGGTGGAAGACGGCGCGCTCGAACCGCAGCCGATGTAAGCACGCTTTTTAACGCGCCCCCCATCCCGCGCCGACCGGGATGGGGGAATCTTTATCTCGCCGCCGTCCCGCCTGCTTCTGCGGTCGCGGTAAACCGGGCGCGGAGGGTTTCCACCCGCTCGCGGTTGACGCCGAAATCGTAATAACCGGTGCGTGAGGCGGAACGCACCTGAATGATCCCCGGCGGGCTGAAATAGAATTCCACGTCGTCCACGAAGCCGAAGATCGCCGAATGGACTTCGACATGGACGTAATCGCCGGTGGACTGGACGACGCGCGTCCGTTCCATGCCGTTCAGCACCTCCAGCAACCGGATACGCGCCCGCGCGGCGTCGCCGTCGTAGGGTAACGGTTCCACCCGCTGCTCGTTTGTCGTCTCGGAGGAGACGCAATTCGGCGAACCCGGACACGGCGCCAGCCGGCCTTCGGTCACCCCCAGGTTCGAGGGTGGCCGTCCGCCCGAACAGCCAGCCGTCAGGGCCAGCACAGCGATCCAGACGAACCCGCCCCCCCATCTTTTGCGAGACATTTTTTCATTCCTCCCCGTTATCATGGTTCCAATGCAGTCATTGCAGTCGGTCACAAAATTTGACCGCAACTGCGATGTTTGTTTCACCGGCGCGTGATGAGGCGCAGCCCACCAACGACGGCGGTAGGAGGGAGCATCGCGCCGGCGTACACTGGACAAAGTCGCAACCTCATCGGGAAATCCTCATGTCCTGGGATCACCAGATTCTGCTCTTGATGGCGGCGCACCGGTCCGAAGGACTGGACTGTGGTTTTCGCGCCGTAACCTGGCTCGGATCGCTGTACGTGCTAGCGCCGCTCGCGGCCTTGCTCGGCGCTGTCCTGCTGTATTTTCACAAACGCTGGGAAGCTCTGATGCTGGGGGTCGGCCTCGGCGGTGCGGTGTTGTGGGTTCATCTCGCCAAGCTCCTTCTGGCCCGACCCCGGCCAGCCCTGGTGGAGCCGGTGATCGCCCTGCCTGCTGACGGTTCATTTCCGAGCGCCCACACGACGCAAATCGTCGCCTTCGCCCTGGCCGTGGTGCTCATCGTCCGCCGGACCTGGCCGGAATGGCAGTTCGCCGCGCTGGCGGTCGCGGCGTTGCTCATTATCCTGGTCGCCATCTCCCGTCTCTATTTGCAGGTGCATTATCCATCAGACGTGCTGGGCGGATTCCTGCTGGGCATCGGCTGGATCGCCCTGACGCGAAAAATTCTGTAATGGCGCTCCGAGGAGAGGCGATGAGAAACAAGTTTCTCGGCACCGGCGAAACCGGCTATCACCCGCTGCGCAAGATCAAAATCGTCCTGTCGGGACTGCGGTTCGCTGTCCTCTACGATTTCAGCGTGGCTTACAAGATGGTGCTGTCCATCATCATCCTGGCGCTGGCGCTGATTTTTCAGCAGTGGGTGGATTTTGAACTGATCCTGCTGGCCACCGGGCTGGTTCTGATGGCGGAATTGTTCAACAGCGCCATTGAAGCCGTCTGCGATTTTCTGGAAACCCGCGAAAACGAAAAAATCCGGGCCATCAAGGACATCGCTGCCGCCGCCGTCGGCATCAGCATTGTCGTCTGGCTGACCGTGGTGCTATCCGACCTGGTCCGGCTCGCAGCGTTGTTGCTGGAGGGCGGCTCCAAATGAACGCATTCCCCTCGGAACAATCGCGCTCCGGCCTGTCCGACGCCGAACGCGGCGCTCAGACCTTGGCCAGCCTGGATTATCTGAACGAGGCGATCAGCATCTTTGACCACGAACTGCGGTTGCTGGTCTGGAACCGGCGTTTCATCGAACTGCTGGATTTCCCACCGGAACTGATGCGGGTAGGACTGCCGTTCGCCGAGCTGATCGGCTACAACGCCCGCCGGGGCGAGTATGGTCCCGGCGATCCCGAGGCGCAGGTTGCGGAACGGGTGCGGCTGGCGCGGGAATTCCAGGCGCACTGCTTTGAGCGCACCCGTCCAGACGGCACTGTGCTGGAAATTCGCGGGGAGCCGATCAATGGCGGCGGTTTCATCACCATTTACGAAGATGTCACCGCCCGCAAGCGGGCCGAGGCGGAATTGCGGGAAAGCCATGAACAGTTGGAGGCGAGAGTGCGCGAGCGCACGGCCGCCCTGCGCGAGAGCGAGAACCGCATCCGGTTGATCACCGACACGATTCCCGTCCTGATCGGCTACCTCGACGCTGGCCGGCGCTATCGGTTCGTCAACCAGAAATACGAAGAATGGTTTGGCATGCCGGCTGAAACTTTCCTGGACCACGCCTTCGGCGAGTGGCTGGAGCCGGCGCTGGCGCAGCGGCTGCACCAGCATGTGGAGGTGGCGCTGAGCGGCCAGAGCACCCACGTCGAATTCGAGTTGGTGACCCCGGTCGAACGGCGGTATGCGCGCGCCTATTTTATCCCGCACATACCGCCTCATCTGGAATCGGAGGCGGCGCGGGCGGTCGGCTGCTTTGTGCTCACCGAGGATTTGACCGAATACCGCCAGGCGCAGATGGCGCTGAATCAGGCGCAGAAATTGAAAGCGGTGGGCCAGCTCACCGGCGGCGTCGCCCATGATTTCAACAATCTGCTGACCATCATTCTGGGCAACCTGGCCATGCTGGAAGAAGGGCTGCGGGACAACCCGGAATTGTTCAAATCCGCCCATACGGCGATGAACGCCGCCCGGCGCGGCGCCGATCTGACCCGCCGGCTGCTGGCGTTTTCCCGCCAGCAGGCCTTGCAACCGCGTCTGCTGGCGCCAGGCCAGCAGTTGCAGGAAATCGCCGAACTGCTGGCGCGTACTCTGGGAGCGAATATCGAACTGGAAACCGCCGCCGACCCGGCGGTCTGGAACATTCGCGTGGACCCCGGCCAACTGACCAACGCCGTGCTCAATCTGGCGATCAACGCCCGCGACGCCATGCCCGGCGGCGGCTGCCTGCGGATCGAGGCGGGCAACGTGACGCTCGACGCCGCCCATGCCGCCCGCTATCCCGATGTAGTGGCGGGCGATTACGTGCGGCTGACCGTTGCGGACACCGGGACGGGGATGACGCCGGAGGTGATCGAACGGGCTTTCGAGCCATTCTTTACCACCAAGGAACTCGGCGCAGGCACCGGACTGGGGCTGAGCATGGTCTACGGTTTCGTCAAGCAGTCCGGTGGTCATGTCCGCATCCGCAGTCAGGTCGGGGCGGGAACTACGGTGGAACTTTATTTGCCGCGCCATACGTCCCGGGGCCGGGAAACCCTCGCTGCCGCGCAAGCCGCGCTGGATGAAAGTCGCCTGCGCGGGCGGGAGCGCGTGTTGCTGGTGGAGGATGATCCCGACATCCGCGATTTTGTAGCCCGGACCCTGACCGGGTTCGGCTACCGCGTGCGCGAGGCTGCCACCGGCCGCGAGGCGCTGGCGCTGCTGGCCCCGGACGCGCCGGTGGATTTGCTGTTGAGCGACATGACCATGCCGGGAGGCATCAGTGGCTACGATCTGGTGCTGGAAGCCCGTCGCCAGCAACCGGAGCTCCGGGTGTTGCTGATGTCCGGCTTCACCGACATGGCCGGTCAGTTGCCCGCCGATTGCGCCCTGCTGGAAAAACCGTTTCAGAAACTGGACCTGGCGCGGGCGGTGCGGCTGACGCTGGATCGCGCGGCGGCGCCGCCCACCGCTGACGAGGAAGAGGAGTAAGGCGCATGGATGCGCGATGGATGCCCACCAGTGATCGCGACCGGCGCTGGATGGGCCGGGCCTTGGAGTTGGCGCACCGGGCCGCCGAGGCGGGCGAAGTGCCGGTCGGCGCAGTGCTGGTGCGGGGTGATGAAGCCATCGGCGAGGGCTGGAACCAGCCCATCGGCGGCTGCGATCCGACCGCCCACGCCGAAGTGCTGGCGTTGCGGGCGGCGGCGGCGCGGGTGGGCAATTATCGGTTGGTGGAGAGCACGCTGTACGTGACTTTGGAACCCTGCCCGATGTGCGCCGGTGCTATCGTTCACGCCCGGGTGGGGCGGGTCGTGTTCGGCGCGGTGGATCCCCGCGCCGGCGCGGCGGGGACCGTTTTTGACCTGCTGCACTCCCCGACGCTCAATCACCGCGCCGAGGTGAGCGGCGGGGTGATGGCCGCGGAATGCGGAGCACTGCTGCGGGAGTTTTTCCGCGCCCGCCGGTCCCGGCCCGCCCGCGTGGAATCAGTGCTCAACGCTGATTGAAGCCGCCACTGCTGTTGTCGTTGTTATTCGACGGCTGGCGCCACCAGGGTTGCTGCTGTTGGTCTTGTTGGCGGCGCAGTTGTTCCTGCCGAATCAGTTCGAGTTGCTGGCGCTGGATTTCCTCCAGCGCCGCCTGGCGTTGCCGCTCTTGCTGTTCACGTTGCCTGGCCGCCCGCTGCGCTTGCTGAATCTGCCGGCGCAAACTCAGCAGGGCCTCGTTCTGAGGCGTCGCACGCAATCCCCGGTTGATGTAGGCCAGACTTTCATCCAGTCGCCCCTGTTGCAGAGTTTGTTGCGCGATATCCCGATAGTAGGTCGTGATGCGCTGGATGCCCTCAAGCGCGGTCGGATGGTCGGGTTGCAGTTCCAGAATGCGCCGGTAGGTGCTCAGCGCGTTGCCGCTGGTGGGTGCAGTGAACCGGCGGTTTTCCATCTGTTGCTGCGCATCGGTGAGCAATTGCTCGATTTCCGCCTGCGGCGTCGGAGGGGGCGGGGGGACAGCTTCAGCAGCCGTCTCGGTC
>CALMNY010000357.1 GCA_937872125.1 uncultured Candidatus Competibacteraceae bacterium
GCTGGCGCGCTATATCGCCACGTCGGAAACGGCCAAGCACCGCGTTTTCATCTGGTTGCCGATCAGCGTTGCGCCGGAACACAAGCTGGTAGTAGTTGCCCGCGACGACGACGAAACTTTCGGCATCCTCACCTCGCGCTTCCATGTTGTTTGGGCGGTGGCGCTGGGCGGTAGGCTGGGAGCAGGCAACGACCCAGTTTATAACTCTACCCGCTGTTTCGAGACCTTCCCCTTCCCGGCTGGCCTGACCCCGAACCTTCCGGTCAGTGACTACGCCGATGATCCGCGCGCCCAGGCGATTGCCGCCGCCGCTCGCCGGCTCCACGAGTTGCGCGAGAACTGGCTGAATCCGCCGGAATGGGTCGAGCGGGTCCCGGAAGTCGCGCCCGGCTATCCCGACCGCCTGATTCCCAAACCGGAACACGCCGCTGAACTCAAAAAGCGCACGCTGACCAATCTCTATAATCAGCGCCCGGCCTGGCTGGTCAACGCCCACCGCACGCTGGATGAAGCGGTCGCCGCCGCTTACGGCTGGCCAGTGGACCTGAGCGACGAGGACGTGCTGCGCCGACTGCTGGCGTTGAACCTGGAACGGGCCGGTGCGGTAATCTGAAGGAGGATCGCTATGACTCGCCGCGATAAGCTCTTGGACGCAGCATGGAACCACCCAACTGGTTTGCGCTTTGCTGACTTTGCAACCCTGTTGGCCCGGTGTGGCTGGGTGCTGGATCGGCAGGGCGGCAGTCATCGGGTTTGGTATTCGCCGCAAGGCGCTCGTCTGCCCGTGCAAGAGGGGCAGGCCGGCAAAGCGAAGCCGTATCAAGTTCGCCAGTTCCTGACCATTTACCAGAGGGAAAATCCATGAACGACTTTGATGGGTTCGACATTCGCCTGTTGATTGACGAAGACGGAGACTGGATTGCCCACTTTATTGAACTGCCCCAGATCAGCGCCGGCGGAGCAACGCCGGAACAGGCGATTGTAGAATTACGGGTGGCATGGGGTCTGGTGAAGGACAGCTACCGGGTGCATGGGGATCGGATTCCAATCCCGACGCTAAAACGGGCGGCTTGATTGATCGAACCCAGCATGGCGCGGCGTAACCCACAGCCACTGTTCCCGCTCACGGCGCCGTCCAGTAATGGCGATACGCGCGCCGGTAGCGTTCCGGCTCCAGCGGCTGACCGGGTTCCAGCCGGAACGTCAGCGCGCCCTCATCAGAAGCGTTCAACAGCGTAGCGCCCGTCGCCTGATAGCGAGCCACGGTATCGGGGCGCGGATAGCCGAACCGGTTGCGGTAGCCGGTCGAGAACAACACATAGCGCGGTTGCACGGCGTTCAGAAACGTCAGCGTAGATAAATTGCGATGGCCGTGATGCGGCGCGACCAGGATTTCCGCCGCTAGTCCAGCGCCATACGTCGCCGCCAGCGCCGTTTCGGCGGCGGTTTCGATATCGCCCGGCAACAGCGCCCGGCCCGCCACCCCCTCCACTTTCAGCACGCAGGACGCATTATCGTCACTGAACCCGCTTTCCGGCGGATGCAGCATCTGGAACCGCACGCCATCCCACTCCCACGCCTGCCCCGCCCGACAGGCTTCGGCGCCATCAATCGGCGTCTGCGCCGGGGCCGAGGTCAGAATGCGCGCCACCGGCATCAATTCCCGCAGCGACCGCACCCCGCCGGTATGCTGGCCATCCGCATGACTGATGATCAGCGCGTCCACCTGGACCGCGCCCTGCTGGCGCAGGAACGGAACGAGCACCGCGCGACCGGCATCGAGCGTGGCTCCCAGCCTTGGGCCGGTATCGTAGACCAGCACATGATTCCGGGTCCGCACCACCGCCGCCAGCCCCTGCCCGGCGTCCAGCAGCGTGAACCAGAACCCGCCCGGTTCCGGCGCACTGACTGGCGGCCACAACAGCGGCAGGCACAACGGCAGGCCCAGCCAGCGGCCCGGCAGTCCACGCGGCGCGAGCAGCAGCGCCACCCCCGGCAGCGCCAACGCCAGCGTCCATAGCGGCGGCGCAGACCGGTACAGCACGATGCCGGACAACCGATCCAGCCCGACCAGAATGCGCCACAGCCCGTCCATGGTCAGGGCCGCCAGCTCCAGCGGCGCTGTTTGCGCAACGTCGCCGAGCGGCTCCAACAGCGCCGCCAGCAGACTCAGCGGCAATACGGTGAACTCCACCCACGGGATCGCTATCAGATTGGCCAACGGCGACAGCAGCGGGAACTGCTGGAAAAACAACAAGGTCGGCGGCAGCATCGCCAGGGTGATGTTGAGCTGCAAACCGACGGCCTGGCTAAGCCACCGCTGTTTGCGCCAGCGCCCGCTGACGGTGTAGAGAATCACCGCCACCGCGCCGAATGACAGCCAGAAACCCACCCGCAGCGGTGCGCCAGGATCAACCATCAGCACCGCCAGCAGCGCCAGCGCCAGAATGCGGCTGGGCGCAGCAGGCCGCTGGCGGATCAAGGCGGCCATCGCCACCGCCGCCATGAGAAAGGAACGCTGGGCGGGCACCGACCAGCCGGATAGCAGCGTATAACCGCCCGCGCCCAGCAATGCAGCCAGCGCCGCCGCCTGGCTGGCCGGCCAGCGCAGCGCCAGCCCCGGAATCCAGCCCCAGCAGCCCCAGACCAGGGCGAACGTCAGGCCGGCGACCAAGCCGATGTGCGAGCCGGAAACCGACATCAGATGACTGACGCCGGTGCGGTTGAACACATCCCACTGCCACGGCGTGATGCCGCCTTCCTCGCCCACCGCCAGCGCGATCAGAATCCCGACATGGGGATTGCCGGGCAGCAGGCGGGTGAAGGATTCGGCGACGCGCTGCCGGTAGCGGTCCAGGGGATAGCGGTCCGCCTGAGCCAGCAGGCGTGGCGGCGGCGGCGCATCAATAGTGCCGGTGGCGACGATGCCTTTGGCGTACAACCAGCGTTCGTAGTCAAAACCGCCGGGATTGAGCAGCCCGCGCGGCCGTTTCAGCCGCACCGTGAACCGCCAGCGGTCGCCGACCCGCAAGGCCGGCCGTTCCGCCGCCGCGTTCTGCGTCGCCTGCCCATCGGTCCACCACGCCAGCCGCACCCGCTGGCCGGCCAACGGCACCGGCTGTTCGCCGCGCCTGGCCTGATCCACCACGAACTCGAACCGGGCGCTGCGCCATTCAGGGTCGGGAATGGAAGCAATCCAGCCCTCCATCTCGATCTCGACGCCTTCCAGTTCCGCGGGCAACACCATGGGCGGCGGCGCGAGCAGCAGCGCCCAGAGGAATCCCGCCAGGCCCCAGGCGGGCAGGCGCATACCGGGAATGAACGCCAGCGCCAGCCCTGTTCCCGGCAACGCCAGGGTCCAGGCCCGCGCGGGCAATTCCGGCAGTGCGTGCAGGAGCAGGATTCCGACCAGAAAAGCAATGGCTCCAAGGCGCATGGGTCCGGGTTCTGACGACGAGGCCAAGCCGCACTATAGCGTTGTCCACCGGTTGTAGAAATTCCCCATCCTGGATCAGGTGGCTTCCCTCCCGGCTTCAGTATCCTCAAATCCACCCGGCCAGTGCTGTCTGTTGACGGCAATGCTTTCACTTGCTAGCATCCCGGCTCCATTTGGACAGGAGGGATTCGACGTTGGCTACTCTGAGCGTGCGAAAAATTGATGAGGAAATCCTGACCCGGCTTCGCATTCGGGCAGCCCAAAAAGGTCGTTCCATGGAAGAAGAGGCCCGGCAAATCCTGCGCCAGGCGGTGGCGGCCCCGGAACGGCTGGGTGATCTGGCAGTGCAATTTTTTGGTTCTGAATACGGGATCAATCTGGATTTACCGGTTCACTCACCGCATGAACCGCCGGAGCTTTCGGAATGATCATCCTGGATACGAATATCGTCTCCGAGATCATGAAGAGCGCCCCATCCCGAACGGTTCTGGACTGGTTGAATGCGCAGGATACGGCTTCACTGTATGTCACCACGATCACCCTGGCCGAAATTAGCTACGGATTACGGCTCTTGCCGGACGGTCAGCGCCGCCGACTCCTGGTGGAACGATTCGAGCAGTTTATCGCCCGCGCTTTCGATCAGCGGATTTTAAGCTTTGATGAAGCCGCCGCGCGCGCTTATGGCGATATCATGGGACACCGCAAAGAACTGGGGCGGCCCATCAGCGTCACCGATGGCCAAATTGCCGCCATCGCCAGAGTGAACGGCTTTGGCATCGCCACCCGCAACACCAGAGATTTCGAGGATAGCCAGATCATGCTCACTAACCCTTTCCGGCAAGACCGTCCATGAATGCTGCGATGATGGCCGCATTATTTGACGTTAGCAATTCTCATTTTGCAACCGCACTGGCTCCCACGCTCCAGCGTGGGAGCACGTCCAGACGCTCCAGCGTCCCCCGTGATCTGGCGGAGACGAACCGCTGGAGCGGTCTGACGGCGTTCCCACGCTGGAGCGTCACTGCCATTAACTTAAGGCTGAGCGGTGAGTTTGGATCCATGATCACCACGAAATATAATGCGATCTATTCCCCCCCTGCCAAGGGGGGGTGGCCCGAAGGGCCGGGGGGGTTAGCTCGCGGGATCGAACCACCCCGGCGCTACGCGCCACCCCTCCTTAGCCAAGGAGGGGAATTCTTAACTTAATGGCAGTGACGCTGGAGCGTGGGAACGAGAACCGGAGCGACCGTCGCCCTGGCCGCGCCCGCCGGGGAAGGTTGGCAGGAACGGATGCGGGTCAGCCTGTTCGCCTGCTTGCCATAAAGTTCGAGCGGGCGACTGTTCCTGTCGTTGCGCCCCCCGGTCTTTCCCCCTAGAATGCCTACCCCTTGCGGCCCGTTCGGGCTGCGACTCCTTGCCTCACCGCCGCGCGGGAGGCTGTGCCAATCCGTAGGGAGCCCTGCATGCGTCATTACGAAATTGTATTCATGGTCCATCCCGATCAGAGTGATCAGGTTCAGGCGATGATTGATCGCTACCGCACGTTGATCGAAGAGGATGGCGGCAAAATCCACCGGCTCGAAGACTGGGGCCGGCGGCAGTTGGCCTATCCGATCAACAAGGTCCATAAGGCCCACTACGTGCTGATGAACGTCGAGTGCAGCCAGCCGGTGCTGGAGGAAATGCAGAGCGCGTTCCGGTTCAACGACGCCGTCATCCGCAATCTCATCATCCAGAAGGACAGCCCCGAAACCGAGCCTTCGCCGCTGATCCGGTCCCGCGACGACCGCGAGACCCGCGACGACCGCGACGACCGTGATGAGCGCGATGAGCGCGAACCTCGTGGTCGGCGGGTCGAGCGCGAAGACGCCGAGGACGAGGTCGAGGTCGAGGAAGACGACGAGGCGGTCTGAGCCAGCCTCCCGTCACGCGCTGTCATGTCGTGCGCGCCGGCCGCCGACAACTGTCTGATTATTGTCGGCCAGTTGGCTGGAACCTGCGAAACCCGCATCACGCCGGCTGGTGTACCGATCAGCCGGTTTCTGCTGGAACACCATTCCGGCCAGCAGGAAGCCGGAATGCCCCGCGAGGCGCGTTGCCGGATTCCCGTTATGGCCTGTGGCGAGGCGCTCGCCGGCATCGCCCGTCGTCTGGCGCCGGAGGCCCGCGTTCGGGTCCAGGGTTTCGTCAGCCGCGCCAATCACCGCGAGGGCGAATACCGGCTGGTGCTGCACGCCGCCCGTATTGACATTCTTGTAACCGAATCATCCGAGGATTGACCATCATGTCGCGTTTTTTCCGCCGCAAGAAGTTCTGCCGTTTCACCGCCGAAGGCGTCAAGGAAATTGACTACAAGGACATCGCCGTCCTGAAAAACTACATCACCGAGACCGGCAAGATCGTGCCGTGCCGCATCACCGGCACCAAGGCCCGCTATCAGCGCCAGTTGTCGGTGGCGATCAAGCGCGCCCGGTTCCTGGCGCTGCTGCCGTATTGCGACCGGCACTAGGGTCGGATCGGACTGCGCATTTCTCACCGCCGTCGTTCCCTGTCGCTCCCATGAAAGCGCTCGCCGCGTTCGTTATGCGCAGTCGCTCGACCGCCGGACTGGTCGCGGCGGCGGCAGCCGTGCTGTTCTGGCTGTTTCCGCCGTTCCTGATCGTCTCGGGCGCGGCGGTGGCGCTG
>CALMNY010000358.1 GCA_937872125.1 uncultured Candidatus Competibacteraceae bacterium
TATTGGTTTGGCTTACCCGCGCCGCCATTTCGATCACAGGAAAATTTACAGGAGGAGTCTTGGTGAGAGTCGCGCACTGGAAATAACTTCCAAGCGACATCGCCCAGTATAACTCGATTGCCGGTGACCGGCGCGAACGCCACCGCTGAAGTTCAGAGGGTAATAACTTTGTCAGCCTTGATCTGAGCTTCCAGGATATCCGCCATGCTCCCGATGACACCAACCCGCACGTCGTCCAGCAATCCATGGTAGTTGAGGCAGGTCGCGCAGACGATCAGACGAACTCCCTGCTCCTGGATTTGCGTCAGCCGTTCCAGGAACGGCGATCCCTCGACCACCAGCCTGACTCCATCGGTGTAGAAACACATTGCGGCGGGCAACGATCCGCTTTCGATCAGCAGCCGCAGATATTTTGCGAACAGATCGTGCTGGAGTTCCGTTTCGCCGGAACCCATCCCATTGCGGGTAATGAGGATGATTGTATTCGAGAAGCTGGCGTTACCAGACATGTTATGGATTCCCCGTTCGGGCAGTGTTCCAGACCTGGTTTTTACCCCAGGGCTACCAAGTTTGGTAGCCCTGCATCGAGTAGTGATCTTCCAGGCGGAAAACCTCGGTAATTTGGCGCTATGCTTACCGAGTCACTAAGTTATTGCAATAATACTGAAAAGGGAATAGGGAGGATGATTCCCTATTCCCTATCTCGTTACCCGCCATTCCCTCGACAGAATAGCTGGAAGCAGACTGAGCGAACTCAGCAGCAGCGCGGGCTGGCCTTGGAGTAGCGCCGGTCCATGGCGAAGCGGAAGAACTCCTTCTCGCTCATCGGCGGAACCTCGGGATGGATTTGCCGGTGCCGCGCCAGATAGGTTTCATAATCCGGCGCCCCGATGATCCGCTTGACCGCCTGACTGAAGAAGGCGAAGCGCTCCCCAAAGGTCATCACGTGCTCGGCCGGTTCGCCGCACCCGCAAGCCGTTGGAACCGTGGGCGAATCAGTGGACAGCGGCATAATCCACTCCCGGTTGCGTGGCCTGGTACGGGCTTTCCTTGACCGTCGGCTTCGGATTCCTGATCGCTTGCAGCGACATTCGAATGGCGAACACCGCCATCGCTGCCACCAGCAAGACGAACAGCGCGGTAATGCTGCCGCACAGGTAGTTGTTAAACGCTACCCGTTCCATTTCCGCAATCGTCTTGGCCGGGGCCAGCACGGTACCCGCCGCTGCCGCGTCGCTGTACTTCTGGGCAATGGCGAAGAAGCCGACCGGCAGAGGGTAGAAAATTTTCTGCCAGCCGGCGGTCAGGGTGCAGACCAGCAGCCAGGCGGTGGGCACCATGGTGACCCAGATATAACGCTCGCGCTTCATCTTGATCAGCACCGTGGTGCAGAGCAGCAGGGCGATACCCGCCAGCATCTGGTTGCCGATGCCAAACAGCGGCCAGATGGTGTTGACCCCGCCGAGCGGATCAACCGTGCCCTGATAGACGAAATAACCCCACATGGACACGCATAGCACGGTAGCGATGACGTTCGCCGATACCGAGTTGGTGCGACCCAGCGGCGCGTAGATATTGCCGAGCAGGTCCTGAATCATGAAGCGACCGGCCCGGGTGCCGGCGTCCACGGCGGTCAGAATGAACAGCGCCTCGAACAGGATGGCGAAGTGATACCAGAACGCTTGCAGCGCCTGGCCGCCAATCGCTGCCGACATGATCTGCGCCATGCCGACCGCCAGGGTCGGAGCGCCACCAGCCCGGTTCAGAATGGTGTTCTCGCCGATATCCTTGGCGGTCTGGGTGATCATCTCCGGGGTGATGGCCCAACCCCAGTTGGTGATGACTTCAGAGGCTTTCTCTGCGGTATTGCCGATGATTGCCGCCGGGCTGTTCATGGCGAAATAGATGCCGGGGTCGAGCACGCAGGCCGCCGTCAAGGCCATGATCGCCACGAAGGATTCGGTCAACATCCCGCCGTAGCCGATAAAGCGGGCGTGCGATTCACGCTCGATCATCTTGGGCGTGGTGCCGGAGGAGATCAGCGCGTGGAAACCGGACACCGCGCCGCAGGCGATGGTGATGAACAGGAACGGGAACAGAGTGCCGGAAAACACCGGGCCACTCCCATCAATGAAGCGGGTGACCGCTGGCATCTTGAGATCGGGCGCGACGACGTAAATACCCAGGGCCAGCGCGACCACCACGCCGATCTTGAGGAAGGTGGACAAATAATCGCGCGGGGCCAGCAGCAGCCACACCGGCAGCATGGACGCGATCGCGCCGTAGAAGATGAGCGCCCAGGCCAGTTGCGGGGCCGTGAAGGTAAACCACGCACCCAGGGTGGGGTCTTCAGCGACGTGTTGGCCGTACCAGATGGCCACCAGCAGCATGACCACGCCGAACGCAGAGGCTTCGCCGATCTTGCCGGGCCGGATGTAGCGCATGTAGATGCCCATGACCATCGCCAGCGGGATGGTCATCGCCACGGTGAAGGTGCCCCACGGGCTCTCGCCGAGGGCCTTGACCACGATCAGACCGAGCGCGGCCAGGATGATGATCATGATGGCCAGGGTGCCGACCAGGGCGATGCCGCCCGCCACCGGTCCCATTTCCATTTTGACGATCTCGCCGAGCGAGCGGCCATCGCGGCGCATGGAGCAGAACAGCACCATGAAGTCCTGCACCGCGCCGGCGATGATCACACCGGCCAGAATCCAGATCGTGCTGGGCAGATAGCCCATTTGCGCGGCCAGCACCGGCCCGACCAGTGGCCCACCGCCAGCGATGGCGGCGAAGTGGTGGCCGTACAGGACCCACTTGTTGGTCGGGACGTAATCCAGACCATCGTTACGTTGCACTGCCGGGGTCATGCGCCCGTCGTCCAGTTGCAACACGCGCTCGGCGATAAACTTGCTGTAGAAGCGGTAGCCGATGAAGTAAACGCACAGCGAGGCGGTGACCAGCCAGACTGCGCTGACCGTCTCGCCACGGTTGAGCGCGACTGCGCCCAGGGCGAAGGCGCCGAGCACCGCTACCAGCAGCCAGCCGATATAGGCTAAGGTTTTGTTATTCATAAGATGGATGATCTCCTCGGGCTTCCATCGTGGAATCGGGATGATGAATGCCTCAAGCGATCCGGGGTCGGGGTCAAGGATTGAACTGGCTCTGGCCGGGGAACGCTGGAACGCCGGATCCGGGGTCGGGCGGAGCGAGTCAACAGACCACACCGCTCGCCTGGACCCGGATCGAGTATAGTTGTAAATCCACAATTGAGCAGCCAGAACACTGGGACGGTGTTCTGGGGACGCTGCTCCGGGTGCTGTACAGAAATAATCACGGTGCGGGGTTAGTAGCGCTACTGCCCGCGAAAGGCGCCTTTCGGGGCTGGAGTGATGCGGACTGGCGCAGGCTGGAAGGTGGGAGTGGGGTTAATCAGAGGTCCTGGGCGTGGCGGCGCAGGCGGCGGCGGGCGACAGGCGGGCCACGGCGCGCACGGCCATGGATGTGGTGGAGAGGGCGGATGCGGGCGAGGATATGGGCCTGGACCAGGTGGATAGGGGTAGGGGTATGGTAGCGGATAGCTAAAAATGACCCGGTCGTCCGCCTCTTTATCCTTGTCCTGTTGCTGCTGTAATTGCTGGTTTAGCAGATCGTTCTGTAATTGCTGATTGGCCAGCTCCAGGTTGCGGATCGCCTGTTCCTGCCGCGCCTGTTCCGCTGCTTGCCGCTCGCGGGCCATCCGTTCCGACAGCGCGTTAAGGCGGGCGATTTCGGCGGCTGAGTCAGTGGCGGCGGGCGCGGCGGGTGGCGGCGGGGCAAGGTCCAGGGTTTGCACCGGGGTCGCATCGTCTGGTTTCTTCTGGCCGTAGTGGACCTGGCCGCTCGCGTCGGTCCATTTGTAGACCTGCGCTACGACGGGGCTGGCACTGGCCAGGAACAGCAGGGCGCTCATCGCAACGGGTAGCCGTGGGCGGTTCATGGTCGGCTCATCGGGTGGAATCCGGCTGAATTAGAGTATTAAAACTCTATTAAGTTCAATCGTTTGAGTAATCTGGCTGGAGTGACGAGCGGATGCCCATCCGGCGTGGCATGGTGAGTACGGACCACAATCGCTAGAATGCCCCACTTTATTCTGACTGCGATCACTAAGGAGCATCCTTGGACATCCTGTTGATTCTCAAAGCGCTGATACTCGGCCTGGTCGAGGCTGCCTCGGAATTCCTGCCCATTTCCAGCACCGGCCACCTGATTATTGTAGGGGATTTCCTGGCGTTCACCGGCCCGCGCGCTGAGGCCTTCGAGATTTTCATTCAATTAGGCGCAATTCTCGCCGTGGTCTGGATTTACCGGATGCGGATCCGCGAAACGGTTTTGCACGCGAGCCGTAATCCCCAAGCGCGACGGATGCTGGTCAATCTGGCGATTGCGTTCATGCCGGCGGCGCTGCTGGGGTTTCTGTTGCACGGATATATTACCCATTACCTGTTCAATCCGGTCAGCGTGGCGGTGGCGCTGGTGCTGGGCGGCGTGGCGATCCTGCTGATTGAACGCTTCGCCCGGGCTAGTCGAGTGCTGGTGGTAGATGATATGAGCTGGAAGGATGCCGTATGGATCGGCATTGCCCAGAGTGTGGCGCTGGTTCCGGGTGTGTCGCGGTCGGGCGCGACCATCATGGGCGGAATGTTGAGTGGAATGTCGCGGTTCGCCGCCACCGAGTTTTCGTTTTTTCTGGCGATTCCCACCATGTTCGCGGCGACTTTCTACAGCCTGTATAAGGAATGGCATAACCTGACGCTGACGGATCTGCCGATATTCGCAGTAGGATTTGTGGCAGCGTTCCTGGGCGGACTGGCGGTGGTGCGGTTTTTGTTAGCTTATGTAGGCCAGAACAGCTTTACCCCCTTTGCCTGGTATCGGATTGTATTTGGCGGGTTATTGCTGATCTATTTTCACTATCATCCCTGGGT
>CALMNY010000359.1 GCA_937872125.1 uncultured Candidatus Competibacteraceae bacterium
GCCTGCTGGGCATCAGGGGTTGGGCGGGTTGACAGCGGCTTCCATCAACTTTTGCAGTTCGCCGCTCTGGTAGAGTTCGAGGGTGATGTCGCAACCGCCGATCAGTTCGCCGTTGATGTAAATCTGCGGGAAGGTCGGCCAGTCGGCGTAGCGGGGCAGGTTGTCGAAGATTTCCGGGTCTTCCAGCACGTTTACGTAGGCGAATGGCAGGCCAGTGGCGGCCAGCGCCTGAGAAGCGCGGTGCGAGAAGCCGCAGCGCGGCATATCCGGCGTGCCTTTCATGTAGATCACCACCGGATTGTTTTCGACTTGCTCTTTGATGCGTTCCAAAACGTCCACTTCGCTTGACCTCACAATGGGGAAGATTCAGGCATTGACCCGCACGCCGGGGTCTACGTTCAGTTGCAGCCACAGTTCCAGCAGCGCCGCGTGCCACAGCTTGCTGCCCAGCAACCGGGTCAGATGCGCCTCGGGTTCGGCCAGTAATTTATCCAGATAGGCCCGCTGGAACAGGCCGCGCTCCCGGCAAGCGCGCGAATTGACGATGTCGCGCATGAACTCCAGGAACGGCCCGCGCACGAATTTGAGCGCTGGCACCGGGAAATAGCCCTTGGGTCGGTCAATGACCGCTGCCGGCAATAAATCGCGGGCGATTTTCTTCAGCACGTATTTGCCATCGCCGCCGATTTTCAGGGCCGGCGGCAGTTGCATCGCCAGTTCCACCAGTTCGTGATCGAGGAACGGCACCCGCGCTTCCAGCCCCCAGGCCATGGTCATGTTGTCCACCCGCTTGACCGGATCGTCCACGATCAGGGTGGTCACATCCAGCCGCAACACCCGATCCAGATATTCCTCGGCATCGGGTTCCGCCAGCCGGGCGGCGATGAGTTCGGCGGTGTAATCGGGACCCTGCCAGGTCGGGGCGACGGTTTCCAGAAACTCGGCGTGATCGCGGTCGAAATAGTGCGGCCGGAACCGTTCCAGATCGCTTCCGGTCGCGGCGGCCATGCGCGGATACCAGAAATAGCCGCCGAACACTTCGTCGGCGCCCTGGCCGCTTTGCACCACCTTGACCGCCTGGGAAACCTGCTCGGCCAGCAGGAAAAACGCCACCGCGTCCTGCCCCACCATCGGCTCGGCCATGCAAGTCACCGCTTCCGGCAGCCGTTGCAACACCTGGTCATTGGGAATCAGATACTTGTGATGGCGGGTCTGGTAGCGGGCGACCACCTGATCGGAATATTCGAACTCGCTGCCCTTCTCCTCCGGCTGATCCTCAAAGCCGACCGAAAAGGTCCGCAAATCACGGACGCCGGTTTCGGCCAGCAGCGCCACCAGCAGGCTGGAATCCAGTCCACCCGACAGCAGCACGCCCACCGGCACGTCGGCGATGTCCAGCCGCCGCCGCACCGCCAGCCGCAGCGCGGTATGCACCGCTTCGGTCCATTCGGTTTCCGTTCGCACTTCGGCCGGGCGCATGGCGCGCAAGGTCCAGTAGACGCTGGTCCGCTCGTGGCCGCTGGCGTCAATCGTCAACGTGGTGGCCGGGGCCAGCTTGCGGATACCCTGGAGAATGGTGCGCGGTGCGGGAATGACCGCGTGCAGGGTGAGTTGGTGATGCAGCGCGACCGGATCGAGCGCGGTGTCCGCGTCCGGCGCTGCCAGCAACGCCTGACTGTTGGAGGCAAAGCGGAAGGCCTGCGGCGTGTGGCTGTAGTACAGCGGCTTGATGCCCAGCCGGTCGCGGGCCAGGAACAGGCTGCGTTCGCGCAAATTCCAGAGGGCGAAGGCGAACATGCCGATCAGATGTTCGACGCACTGTTCGCCCCATTCGGCGTAGGCTTTGAGGATGACTTCGGTATCGCCGTCGGAGAAGAAGCGGTAACCCCTGGCCAACAGATCGCGCCGCAATTCCCGGTAGTTGTAGATCGCGCCGTTGAAGACCAGCGCCAGCCCCAGTTCGGGATCCACCATCGGCTGGTTGGAGCGGTCGCTGAGGTCAATGACCGACAGCCGGCGATGACCGAACAGCAGGGGGCCATCGGACCAGACGCCCTCGTGATCGGGACCGCGCCGGGCCAACCGCTGCAACATCCGCCCCATCAGGGCCAAATCGGGTTCGCCACCGTCGAGGCGCAGTTCGCCGCCAATGCCACACATGGTATTTATTTAATCGCAGGGTCGGATTAGCGAGGGTATTGCAAGCTGGAAACGTTGACCGGCGGGCGCACGCCGGGCGCGTTGCGGGCCAGAGAACCAGCGCGCAGGTAGGCCTGGACGTTGGGTGTGTTGCCGCTCAGGGTGACCCTGCCGCTGTCAACCGTGACCGTGATGTTGGCCGCGGCCAGTTCCGGGTCCTGCTTGAAAGCCTCCTTGATGCTGGCGCTGATTTCGGAATCGCTGACCTTGGGACCGCTGCGTCCGCCGTCGCGTAAACTGGCGGCGCTGGCAGTTCCGCTGTCATCGCTGGAGCCGCTACCCAGGCTGACGCAGCCGGCAGTGGCGGCCAGGGCGGCCAGAAGAACGGGGATCAGGAGCTGGCGCGAATTCATCAGGTTCGGTCTCCAAAAATCTGAAACGGGGAGGCGCGGCATGAAAAATTCCGCGCAGAATCGGCGGGAAGAATAGCACACTCGCACCGTCCCGGCGCCGCGTTGCATCAGCCGGAACCGGCGTCTAGACTAGCCCGGCTTTCCTGCCCAGCCTCGTGATGACCATGAAACTTGCAGCCATCACGGGACTCCAAACGGGCGTTTACCCCACTACTGAATGGAGAAAAGACGCAATGGTTCATGAACTTCCTGCACTGCCCTATGCCAAGAACGCCCTGGAGCCGCATATCTCGGCGGAAACCCTCGAGTATCATTACGGCAAGCATCACCAGGCCTACGTCACTAATCTGAATAATCTGATCAAGGGCACGGAATTCGAGAATCTGTCGCTCGAAGACATCGTGCTCAAATCCTCTGGCGGCATCTTCAACAACGCCGCGCAGGTCTGGAATCACACCTTCTACTGGAACTGCCTGAAGCCGAACGGCGGCGGCGAGCCGACCGGCGCGCTGGCGGCGGCGATCAATCAGAAGTTCGGTTCGTTCGCGGCGTTCAAGGAAGAGTTCACCAAGTGCGCAGTGGGCACCTTCGGTTCCGGCTGGGGTTGGTTGGTCAAGAATCCGGATGGTTCGGTGGAACTGATGAGCACGTCCAATGCGGGCACGCCAGCGACCGCTGGCAAAAAGGCCCTGCTGACCTGCGACGTGTGGGAGCACGCCTACTACATTGATTACCGTAACCTGCGGCCCAAGTACGTCGAGGCGTTCTGGAATCTGGTGAACTGGGACTTCGTAGCCCAACAGTACGCTTGAGCCTGGGTCCAGATCAGACAACGGCCGGCTCGGAACTGACCAGCACCTTGTCAATCCGCCGGCCATCCATATCCACTACCTCGAAGCGGTAGCCGCGCCAGACGAACCATTGGCCGGTCGCGGGCACCTCGCCCAGTTGGGCCAGCACCAGCCCGGCGAGGGTGTAATAGTCGCCCTCGCCGGGCTGGCCCTGTAAATTCAACAGCTCCCACAACTCGCCCACCGGCAGGCCACCGTCCATCAACCAGGAACCGTCGTCCCGCCGCACCACTTCGGGTTCGACCACCTCCTGGTTTTCCGCCAAATCGCCGACAACGGCCTCCATCAGATCGGTCAGCGTCACCAGCCCTTCCAGTCCGCCGTATTCATCGCGGACCAGCGCCAGCCGCGCCGCCGACCGCTTGAGCAATTCCAGCACCTGCAAAGTGCGGGTGCTTTCGTGGACTACCGGCGTTTCCCGTAGCAACGCCGTAAAATCCGGCTGCTGGCCGGCCAGATAGTAATCGAGCAAATCCTTGGCGCGCACCACCCCCTGCACTTCATCAATCGCGCCCTGACCCGCCGGATAGCGGGAGTAACGGCCATCCTGGATGGCGCGCAACAACAGGTCCGGCGGGTCGTCCAGATTGAGCCAGACAATCGCGGTGCGCGGCGTCATGACCGCGCCGACCGGCTGATCGGCCAGCCGCATAACGCCGCTGATCATCTCCTGCTCAGCGCGTTCCACTACCCCGGAGGCGGCGGCTTCGGCGATCAGGGTTTTGATTTCCTCGTCGGTAATGCGGTGCGCCGGGATCGAACTCACGCCCAGCAGGCGCAGGACGGCGCGGGTGGAAAGATCGAGCAGCCAGACCAGCGGGGAACCGATCCAGGCAACGATCCGCATGGGCCAGGCGACCGCCGCCGCCAGCCGTTCGGCATCGCGCAGGGCCAAATGCTTGGGGACCAGTTCGCCGATGATCAGCGACAGGTAGGTGATCATCGCCACCACCAGGCCCAGAGCCAGTTCGCTGCTGTAGGGGACGAGCGCGGGAAAGGTCGCCGTCAGCCAGACATCCAGTTTATCGGCCAGGGTCGCGCCGCCGAAGGCGCCGGCGAAGATGCCGATCAGGGTAATGCCGATCTGGACAGTGGACAGGAACCGGCCGGGATGTTCGGCCAGTTGCAGCGCGGTGGCCGCGCCGCGCTGACCGGCGTCTGCCATCTGCCGCAGCCGGGCCTTGCGCGACGACACCACTGCCAGTTCGGCCATGGCGAAAAAGCCGTTGAGCACGATCAACAGCAGGATGATCAGGATTTCCCAGATGGCCATAAGACGAGGCTCAGAGTGGGAGGAGGCGCCGAATGGCCCTGGTGCGCCTCGGTGGAAAGAGGCGCCGGTTCATTCGGCCACCTGAGCGGCCCAGTCGCGGGTCTTGAACCAGTAGTCGTGCCGTTCCTTCAGCCAGCCATCCTGCTGGCGCAGCAGGATCCAGTTGTTGAAGAAGTTCAGGGCATCGGGATCGCCCTTGCGCAGCGCGAAGCCTTCCGCGCCCTGCACGAACGGTTCGGGAATCGGCAGGAACAGCTTGTCGGGATGCTTGAGCGCCTCAAATGCCGGCGTCGGCGTGCTGGTGATGAAGGCGTGCGCCTTGCCGTTCAGCACCTCCTGCAAAGCCAGTGCGTCCTCATCGAACTGACGCAGCGTGGCCTTGGACATCAACCGTTTGGCAGCAGTGGCCGGGGTCGCGCCGCGCCGCACTGCCAGCACCACATCCGGTTTGTTGAAGTCCTCCAGCGACTTGAAACCGGCCGCCAGTTCCTTGTTCGCCACCAGGTGAATACCGGAATTGGCGTAGGGCTGGGTAAAATTGACGGTCAGATTCCGTTCCGGGGTGATGGACATCCCGCCGATGACGACGTCGAACTTGCCGGCCAGCAGGGCGGGGATGATGCCATCCCAGGCGGTGGGCACGAACTCGGCCTTGACCTTCATGTCCTCGGCCAGTTGTTTAGCGACGTCGATTTCGTAGCCGATGAGTTCGCCGTTCTTGTTGCGCATCGCCCAGGGAACGAAGGTGGACAGGCCAACCCGGATCGCGCCGCGTTTCTTGATGGTTTCCAGCACGCTGGCGGCGGCGAGTTGCTGGCTGGCGTTCTGGGCGCGGGCCAGCGGCGGCAGCAGGATCGCGAGCAGCAGGACAGCGGTTGTCAGAATGGAGTACAGGCGGGTGCTCATGGAAGATGCTCTTTGGTGGTTGCTTTAGCGGCAAGATATACCGGACTGTCGCAGTCAGGGCAACCGAATCGAGTTTGACCGTCGCTCGCACTCGAACCTTCATGACAGGGGCGGTTGGGATAACTCTGCATGTCGGCCATGAATCAACGCACTGCTAGTCGGTGGGTTGGAACGCAACTGATTACCCACATCTGCATGTTATTGATTAGTGCCATTATAATAAGCAAACGTTCCCTCCCCCTGGTGGGAGAGGGGGATTTGTGGGTAATCGGGTGCCCTGAGCGGTAATGATGTCGTCACGATTCCCCAACTGGCGCGACGCTTCGGGGTGCAGGACATGCTGAACTCGGTCAAGGATCTGCCGTTGATGGCTTCTCTGTTGTATTACTTTGGGATACTGACCTGGGTGGGCCTGACCCCATTCAATGAATGTATTCTCAAGGTGCCGAATCTGGTGGCCAGGTCGCTGTATGTGGAGCGCTTGCGGGAATTGTGGCGGCCAGGCTACGAAGATCAGGAACGCATTGGCTATATCAGCAAACAATTCTGCCAGAGGGGTGAATTGCAGCCGTTGTGCGATTTTATCGAACGACGCTATTTTCC
>CALMNY010000360.1 GCA_937872125.1 uncultured Candidatus Competibacteraceae bacterium
GCCGCCCGCCATGGAAGACGGTGGGGGTTCGGAGATCGTGCAGCCGGCGGCGCTGGCGGCCCTGCGCGCCACACCGGGGGTAGCAGCGGTTTCCACCTACCGGCGACTCATGGTTGAGGTTGAGGGCCACCCTATCCAGGTAATGGCGGTGGACCTCGCACCCGCGTCCCAGAGCGGCTATCACCTGATCGCCGGCGATCCCGCCACTGCCTGGGCGGCGTTCCAGACCGGCGAAGCGATTTTCATCTCGGAGCCACTGGCCTACCGTCGTGGCCTGCGGGCGGGCGATGCGCTGGACTTGCCCACCGACCGGGGAATGCGGCGCTTCGCCATTGCCGGCGTATTCCTGGATTATGGTTCCGAACATGGGCGACTCTTGCTGCATCGCTTGGCCTACGAACGCGACTGGAACCAGCCCACGGTCGGTTCGACCGCGGTGTTCGCCGCGCCCGGCGAAAATCTGGCGACTCTGCGCCAACGCTTGCAGGACCGGCTGGGACCGATTCAACCGCTGATGATCCGTTCCAACCGCGATATTCAGAACCGCACGCTGGAGATTTTCGACCGCACGTTCACCATTACCAACGTGTTGCGGCTGCTGGCGATTCTGGTGGCGGTCGTTGGCGTGTTGAGCGCGCTGCTGGCTCTGCACCTGGAGCGGGCGCGGGAGTTCGCGGTGTTGCGCGCTACCGGCATGACGGCGGGCGAAGTCGGCGGGCTGGTGTCGTTGCAGACCGGATTCATGGGCGCCGCCGCTGGGTTGCTGGCCCTGCCAACGGGCGCGTTGCTGGCAGCCGTGCTGATCTTCGTCATCAATCGGCGGGCGTTCGGCTGGAGCCTGCCGTTCCACGCCGACCCGCTGCTGTTGCTGGAAACGCTGGTGTTGGCCGTGATTGCCGCCCTGCTGGCCGGGCTGTACCCGATCTGGCGCATGGCTCGCACCCGGCCGGCTGACGCGCTGCGAACCGAATGATGAACAGACATCTTGGCGTGTGGGCTGCGAGACTGCTGGCGATGCTGGTCATCGGCTTGATTGGCGCCTATCTGCTGCAACCTTCGCCTCCACCATCCCGCGATGTGGCCGTCAGCTCGGCGCTGGGTGGAGCTGACAGCGCCGGCTATCAGCGCGCCTATGCGCCTCGGCCTTTCCAGTTCCCTGCTGACCATGGGCCGCATCCCGAATTCCGCAATGAATGGTGGTATGTGACTGGCAATCTGGCTGACAACGCTGGTCGGTCATTCGGATACCAGTTAACGATCTTTCGCATCGCCTTGTCGCCGACCACGCCGCCGGCGGATTCATCTTGGCGGGTAAACCAGGTCTACATGGGCCATTTCGCGCTGACTGATGTCGCCAACAACCGTCATTATCACTTTGAACGCTTCAGCCGGGGCGCGCTGGGCCTGGCGGGCGCGCAGGCAACCCCGTTTCGGGTCTGGCTGGAAGACTGGGCGCTGACCGGCGGGGAATCCGACCTCTTTCCGCTGCGTCTCCGCGCCCGCGAAGGCGACATCGCCCTCGATCTGACGCTGGATGCCGGCAAACCGGCCGTGTTGCAGGGCGACCAGGGCCTGAGCCAGAAAAGCGCCGAACCGGGCAATGCCTCCTATTACTATTCCCACACCCGGATGCCGACTCAGGGCACGGTCAGCGTCGCCGGACAAAGTTTCACGGTCAGCGGCGCAAGCTGGCTGGATCGGGAATGGAGCACCAGCGCGCTGGGGCCGGACCAAAGCGGCTGGGACTGGTTCGCGCTGCAACTGGACGATGGGCGGGACCTGATGTTCTACCGGCTGCGCCGCAAGGACGGCGGCATGGACTCGTTCAGCACGGGCGTG
>CALMNY010000361.1 GCA_937872125.1 uncultured Candidatus Competibacteraceae bacterium
CCCCTGGCCACGATGTCGCGTCTCGCGGCCCAGTCATTGCGGTTTTGGCGCCGCCAGGGTCAGCGCCAGCAGTAGTGGCCAGCCGTAGGCGTACTTCAGCGCGTTAGCGGTGAACGGCTCAATGACCCAGGTTTGCACCGGCCCCATCAGTTCGATGGTAAACAGCGCCAGCAGAATCATCACAAATTTAATCAAAGGCATGATACGAAGATCTCGCGGACAAGCCGTGGTTTGGCAGAACACGGGGATGGAGCGACCGCCATCCTGCGAAGGCTGGGATACGCTATCTCAGGATTTGGCTGAAAATAACTTCTCGAAATTAGGCGATTTCCATAAAAGACCTTACAGGCAGGTTCCTTGTAGGGACACGGCGCCGCCGTGCCCCTACAGGCCCCACAGGTATAATCCTTGCGAGAAATCACCTTAGTTGGCTTGCCCCGATTCGCGATAAGGATCATTTCGCTGAGCCTACGGGCGCCTGGTCCCGGAGCGCGCTTTCACTGGGGCGGGTGGAATTCGTAGCGGTTGCCGACGCACTCGCGGGGCGGCCGCCGATAATGCCTTGCTCGATCCGCTCCAGCATGTAGGGAAAGAACGGGTTGGAGGACATGCGCACCAGCGAATCGAGACTGACGATCAACGTACCGCGTTCCCCTCGTGGAGCCACGGCGCCCAGGCTGATGCCATATTCGTCAAAAGGCTCGGGATGCATCCCGTACAGTGAATCGCTCAGGGGGAACGGCACCGCCACATGCGAGAGCGAGAACACGCCCTTCGGATAGGACAAGCCCAATGCGCGAGTCTGCTCCTCCGTAGCCCCGGCTTCCGTCACGCGCTCCATCACCTCATCGCCGTCCGGGTTGACGTTGGTGATGATCGTGGTTCTGAACGCACGCGGCGGGTCTGGCAGGATACGGTTGAGCATGGTGCTGGCGCTGGTGCGCATCAGCACCCCCAGTTTGGCATTACGATTCAGATCGAACAGCACCAGTTCGCTCCCGTTATTAGGAAGCTGTTGATACAGGGCAGTAATGATCGACCGCGTGCTGACGGTGAAATCGACCACCGATTGGAATGTCAAAATCGGCGGCAGTTCGCCGAGCTTTCCTTCCCTGGCGTATTGGGCGATCCGGGGTTGCAAGGCGCGGGTCAATAAGGACGACTGCCGTGCGCCATTGATTGGGAAGGAATTGTATTTAAAGGGATTGAACTCCGGCATCACACTCAGCCATGCCGCCTTGGCGAAGGGTGGGAATACCGCTGGCCAACCGAATATCCCGGCAAACCGGGCCATTTCGGTGATGCCGATCATCGGCGCAATCAGCACAACCCGTTCTGGACGGGTCAGTTTGGGGTCACCGAGCGCATCGAGTGCGTATTTCATCGCCAACGCGCCGCCGTTGGAGAAGCCGATGATATGCAGCGGCAATTCAGGGCCGATCCGCCGCCGTGCTTCCCGCACCGCCAGATGCGTCGCGGCGACCCAGTCCTCCCACTCAACATTAGTCAGGCCGGCGGGCACCGTGCCATGGCCCGGCAGGCGAATAGCGATGGAAACAAAACCACGACCCTGATAGAGCCGGGCGACATGGCGCAGGCTGTAGGGCGAATCCGTCAGTCCATGCAAAAACACTACAGCGCCGACCGGCTTTCCTGCCGGCTCCAGAATGTAAGAGCGGTTCCAGTCGGTGGCGAACTTGCCCGGATAGATCGGGCTGCCGGAATAATAGCGATTGGATGAAACCTGATGTTCCGGGTCCAGCTTTTCCGTGACATTGACGCGCACGCTTTCAAAGATTTTTTGCTCGGCGGCCAGGTAATCGTCCCAACCGATCTTCGCCAGTTCCTTCGCGGTCAGTTCGGCAGGCGCATAGGTATGCCAAACCGCCAGTGGCTCTCCGCGCTGTGACTGCCAGGCCCGGAACACCAGCACGGCGACCACGCTACTCACCAACACCAGCATCACAATCTTCAACAGCTTAATCAGTTTCGCCCTCACCCTCTGGCTCCTCTTTGATCTTTGCACAGCATGTGAACGGGCTTGCGCACTGGAAAAATGAAGCGTTCAGCCACCGCTGGCCTGGAACAAAGCGACCAGCGCGCCCTTGGCGGTGCGCAACTCCAGTTGCCGACCCTGGATCGCGTAGGTGGCCGCTGTCGGGAGCGCCTTGAGGTATTCGCTTTCCTGCCGCATCACCCCGTCAGGGCTGGAACAAGTCTTGCGTGTCGCCGCCGGCGCCTGGATGGTGATGGATGATCCCTCGGTCACATAGGCGGCCCGGTACTGATTGCAGCCAGCCGACCCGCTCAGTACGCCGTCGGCGCCAAAGGTCGCCGTGATCTCACTGCCGTTGATCAACGAGACGGCGGCGCCACGACCGTTGTTGTAAACGGTCGCTCGCCAGGCAATGCCCTTCAGCGCCACCGGTTGCCATCCCTTGAAGGTCGCGATCTTCTGCCCTCCGGCATCCAGGAAGCTGAGTTGACCGCCTTCGATTTGGTAAGCCCTCGTCGCCGCCAGCGCCGCCATGAACGGCTGTTCGACGGCCGTCTGGGGTTCGGGGCACGCCATCATCGTGCTCGCCGCCATGCCGATGGTCAGCTTGCCATCCTTCACGGTGTAGCTGGTGGTGTAACGATTGCAGCCGCCGCTGCCGCTCACCGAGCCACTGGC
>CALMNY010000362.1 GCA_937872125.1 uncultured Candidatus Competibacteraceae bacterium
GCGGAAAAATCGGACTTGCTGGCGACAATCGGCCGGATGCCGGCGAAGCTTAAGATTATATCCCGACGCGCAACAACGTCAAAAAAGCAACGGTTGTAATTGGCGATCAGATACTCGATTTCCTCGTCGCTGGGTGCGCACTGATCGGGGCCGGCCTGGCTGACTTCGGTGGTGCCGAGCAGGGTATGTTCCCCGTGCGGCAGAACGAAAAGGATGCGCCTTTCGCCGGGCGCCTGCAGAACGCAACCCTGCTCCAGCTTGCCGGGCACGACGATGTGGCTCCCGCGGATCAGGTCGAGCCGGTAGGCGCTGGTTACGCCTGAGGTGGTGAGAAGGCTTTCCGCCCATGGGCCGGCCACATTGACGACGCGGTCGTAGCAGGCAGTGGACCGGGCTGTCGAAACTTCCCCTTTCGCGGGATCCACCTTGCGCACTGGGGTCAGCTCATGGAGCCTGGCCCCCGATTCCCTGGCCATTTCGGCAGCCCACAGGCCAAGCTGGTAGTCATCCATACAGGCATCCCAGTAACCGTAGGCGCCCAGCAGCTCGTCGCGTCTGAGGCCGGGAAAGCGCTCGACCACCTCACCGGCACGGTACCAGCGGCCACGCGGGAACCCGGATCCGAGCGCCAGCAGCTCGTACAGCCTGATGCCCGCGCCGACCAGCCACTTGGCGCGCTCGCCGTTCCGGTAGATCGGGATCAGCAGTTCCAGCGGGCTCACCAGTTGCGGCGCCTGCCTGATCCACCAGGAGCGCTCCTGAAGCGCCTCGCGAACCAGCCCCAGATGGCCGTGTTCGAGGTAACGCAAGCCGCCGTGCAGCATCTTGGTGGAGGACCGGCTGGTGGCCGACATCAGCCGGCCCCTCTCGAATAGATCGACGCTATCGCCGCGCCGGGCAAAAGCCCAGGCGGTCATCACTCCGTTGATCCCGCCGCCGATGACCGCAACCTTCATTCAACCGCCAGCGTCGTCCCCGTCAGCTTGTAATTCTTGCCGGTGATCGGACACTGAACAGAGGCCTCGCCCGCGAGCGGCAGGTCGAGTCGTTCCCCGTGCTCGCTCATCCAGCCGATCTGCCGGGCCGGCACGCCGGCCATCAGGGCATAGGGTCTGACGTCGCGATTGATGACCGCACCGGCGGCGACAAAGGCGAACTCGCCAACGGTCACGCCGCAGACGATGGTGGAGTTGGCGCCCAGGGTCGCGCCCTTCTTCACCCTTGTCACCCGGTATTCATCCTTGCGAGTGACCGCCGAGCGCGGGTTGTAG
>CALMNY010000363.1 GCA_937872125.1 uncultured Candidatus Competibacteraceae bacterium
CGGTGACGATTCCTGCGGCGCTCGAAGCGCAGATCCTGCGTTATTTCCATGTGGAGAAGTGGCGGGTCGGCACCATTGCCCGCCAGCTCGGCGTGCATCATGCCACGGTCGACCGGGTGCTCGCGCAGGCCGGCCTGCCCAAGGCCGCGCGGCCCCATCGCCCGTCGCGGCTCGATCCCTACCTGCCCTTCGTCCTCAAGACCCTGGCGCAGTACCCGACACTCACCGCCAGCCGTCTGTATGCCATGGTGCGCGAGCGCGGCTACGCGGGCGGGGAGGATCACTTTCGCCACCTGATCGCCCATTACCGTCCGCGTCCGCAGCCCGAGGCCTATCTGCGCTTGAAAACGCTGCCCGGTGAGCAAGGACAAATGGACTGGGCTCACTTTGGAACGCTCACCATCGGCCAGGCCAAGCGCAAACTGATGGCCTTCGTCATGGTCCTGAGCTTCTCGCGGCAGGTGTTCCTGCGCTTCTACCTCGATGCGCAGATGGCCAATTTCCTGCGCGGCCATGTGGCGGCCTTCGCCGCCTGGGGGGGGCTGCCCCGGGTCGTGCTCTACGACAACTTGAAAAGCGCCGTCCTCGAACGTCAGGGCGATGCCATCCGCTTCCATCCCACCCTGTTGGCCTTGGCCGCCCATTATCGCTACGAGCCACGCCCGGTCGCGGTGGCGCGGGGCAATGAGAAGGGGCGGGTCGAGCGCGCGATCCGCTACGTTCGCGACAGTTTCTTCGCCGCCCGTGAGTTCCGCGACCTGGACGATCTCAACGCCCAGGCCACCGCCTGGTGTCAGGGCCCGGCCGCCGATCGCCCCTGCCCGGAGGACCGCACCCTCAGCGTGCGCGCGGCCTTCGCCCAGGAACAGCCGCGGCTGCTCGCCTTGCCCGGGACGCTGTTTCCGACCGAGGAGCGCGTCGCCGTCAGCGCCGGCAAGACCCCCTACGTCCGCTTTGATGGCAACGACTACAGCATCCCGCCCCACCAGGTGCGCCGTACCCTCACGGTGGTGGCGAGCCTCAGCGAGGTGCGGGTGGTGGATGGCGCCACCCTGCTCGCCACCCATCCGCGCAGCTTCGACAAGGGCGTGCAGGTGGAAGATCCGGCGCATATTGCCGCGCTGGTGGCGCGTAAGCACCAGGCCCACCAACACCGGGGTACCGATCGCCTCGTCCGGGCCGCCCCCCACAGCCGGGCCCTGCTCAGCCAGGCGGCCGAACGGGGGGAGAACCTCGGGACCCTCACCGCGGCGCTGCTGCGCCTGCTCGAGCGCTACGGCGCCGCCGAGCTGGAGGCGGCGATCACCGAGGCCCTGGGCCGGGGCGTGCCCCATCCGCACGCCGTACGCCTGGCCCTGGAGCGCCGCCGCGCGCAACGCGACCAGCCCCCGCCCGTGCCGATCGCCTTGCCGGCGGATCGCCGCGTGCGCGACCTGGTGGTCACTCCGCACCCCCTCGATGACTACGACCAACTGCATGCCCCCCGGGAGCACGACGATGACACGCCCCACCGCTGAGGAGCCCCTGATGACCCGCGCCAAGGCCTTGAAGCTTTATGGGCTGCTGGCCCATTGGTCCGAAGTCGCTACCACGCCGTGGCTCGCGCCCCTGATCGGCTGGGAGGAGGAGGAACGCGCCCGCCACTCGCTCGAGCGCCGGCTGGGCAATGCCCACCTCGGCCGCTTTCGCGCCCTGGTCGATTTCGATTGGTCCTGGCCCACCCGTTGTGACCGCGAGGCCATCGAGGAACTCATGGGCCTGGGTTTCCTCGCCGAGGCCGCCAACGTCATCCTGGTCGGCCCCAACGGCGTGGGCAAAACCACCCTCGCCCGCAACATCGCCTACCAGGCGGTGCTCGCCGGCCACACCGTGCTCGGCACCAGCGCCGGGCAGATGCTCAATGAACTCGCCGGCGCCGAGGGGGACCACGCCCTGCGCCAGCGCCTCACGCGCTATGCACGCCCACGTCTGCTGCTGATTGACGAGATCGGCTACCTGTCCTACTCCAACCGCCACGCCGATCTGCTCTTCGAGGTCGTCTCCCGCCGCTACCAGGAAAAATCCACCCTGATCACCACCAACCGTCCCTTCGCCGAGTGGGGCGAGGTCTTCCCCAACGCCGCCTGTGTCGTCTCGCTGGTCGATCGTCTGGTGCACAACGCCGAGATCATCGCCATCGAGGGGGCGTCCTATCGCCTCAAGGAGGCCAAGGAGCGCAGCGAACGACGGCACACGGCACGGACGGCACGCCACGGTGCCGCCACCCAGCCCCCCGCATCCTGACTCACCACCACCGCGCTGGAGATCCCCATGCACTCCCTGCCCCCCCTCCCCGAGCATTGGTCTGACGAGCAGGTCTTCGCCGTCTATGAATTCCTCGATACGCTCCGCGAGCAGATCTGGCAACACTATCAAGTACCCATCCAGCACCAGTACCGTATCGACCGGGCGGTGAATGCACCGCCAGCGCGGTTCGACAGCGACGACGATTGGCCGTTCTGAGCCGCGCTGAACCTCCGGTTGCCCCACCCGCTCTAGGGCTAACTTACACCCCCCGGCAGCCCGATTTTAGTCACCATTTATGCGCAGGTTTACACCGCCGCTAACACCCCACCCAATACACTGTCACCGCCCATGGCGGAGGGGGCGAGAGCCGTAACCCTCACCCCCGCCACCTCACAGCCCGGACGCCACCGACACCGTCTCCATTGCCTGACGCAGGGCCTCATCGGT
>CALMNY010000364.1 GCA_937872125.1 uncultured Candidatus Competibacteraceae bacterium
GCCCCCGTTGTCGGCGCGCGGTGGACACTGCCGCTCGATCAGGAAGTGCAGTTGACCGGCCCCGAACTCCTGCACCTGGTGATTCAGCAAACCGGCTGAAGGCGAAAGGCCAAAGGCGAAAGGTGAAAGATTACCGATGAGCGCTACCCATTTCCAACTGGATCCGCAGGGCCGCCTGCTGCATTTTCTGACTATCGAAGGACTGACCCGCCGCCACCTGACCGACATTCTCGACACCGCCGAATCACTGCACGGCGTCGCGGAACGTCGAGTCAAAAAACTGCCGACCCTGCACGGCAAAACCGTGGTCAACCTGTTCTTCGAAGCCAGCACCCGCACCCGCACCACCTTTGAACTGGCCGCCAAGCGCCTGTCCGCAGACGTGTTGACCCTGAACATCGCCACCTCGTCGGCGGTCAAGGGCGAATCCCTGCTCGACACCCTGCGCAACATCGAGGCCATGCAGTGCGATATGTTCGTGGTGCGTCACGAGCAGAGCGGCGCGGCGGAGTTCATCGCCCGCCACGTCAAACCGCACATCGCCGTGCTCAACGCTGGCGATGGCCGCCACGCGCATCCGACCCAGGCGATGCTGGACGTGTTCACCATCCGCCGCCACAAGCCGGATTTTGCCCACCTGCAAGTCGCCATCGTCGGCGACATCCTGCACTCGCGGGTGGCCCGCTCGCTGATTCACGCCCTCAACATCCTCGGCGCTGGCGAAATTCGGGTAGTCGCACCCCGCACCCTGTTGCCGGCCCAGGTGGAAAATCTCGGCGTGCGGGTATTCCACTGCCCAGACGACGGCCTGCGCGACGTGGATGTCATCGTCATGCTCCGCTTGCAGAAGGAGCGGATGGAGGGGGCGCTGCTGCCCAGCGAACCGGAATTCTTCCAGCGCTATGGCCTGACCGAGGAGCGACTGACGCTGGCCAAGCCGGATGTGCTCGTCATGCACCCCGGCCCGATCAACCGGGGCGTGGAAATTGACTCGCGGGTCGCCGACGGACCGCGCTCGGTGATCCTGGAACAGGTCACCAACGGTATCGCCGTGCGGATGGCGATCATGTCCATCACCCTGGGCAACCACGCCCGGCCAGCCGGGGAGGCCGTCTGATGCACATCCTGATCCAGGGGGGCCGCGTTATTGATCCGGCCCACCAGTTCGACGCCGTTACCGATCTGTACGTCGCCGTGGGACGAGTCGCCGGCCTGGGCCAGCCGCCGGCGGGCTTCAAGGCCGAACGGGTGATTGACGCCCTTGGCCGTATCGTCTGCCCCGGCCTGATTGACCTCTGCGCCCGCCTGCGCGAACCAGGGCTGGAACACAAAGCCACCATCGCCAGCGAAACCCGCGCCGCCGCCGCCGCCGGCATTACCACCCTGATCTGCCCGCCCGACACCGACCCGGTGATTGATGAACCGGCGGTGGTGGAACTGATTCGCCGCCGCGCCGAGGCGGCTGGTTACGCCCGGGTGCGGGCGCTGGGCGCGCTCACCCACCGCTTGCGCGGCGAGCGACTGGCGGAAATGGCCGCGCTCAAGGAGGCCGGTTGCGTCGGCGTCAGCGACGGTGGCCGCCCCATCACCAACGCCCGCGTCCTGCGGCGGGCGCTGGAATACGCTGCCACCTTCGACCTGACCGTCTTCCTGACCCCGCTCGATCCCGAACTGGGGTCCGGTCTGGCCCACGAAGGTCCGGTCGCCACCCGGCTCGGCCTGTCCGGCATTCCGGCGGCGGCGGAAACCGGCGTGATCGCCCGCGATTTGGAACTGATCCGCGACATCGGCGTGCGGGCGCATTTTGGCCGGCTGTCCTGCGCCCGGTCGGTGGAACTGGTGGCGCGCGCCCAGGCCGAAGGACTGCCGGTCACCGCCGACGTCGCCGTCCATCACCTGCACCTGACCGAAAATGACCTGGTTGGCTTCGACAGCCGCTGCCACGTTCGGCCACCGTTCCGGGGCGTGCGCGACCGGGATGCGCTCCGGGCCGGCCTGGCCAGCGGCGCGCTGAGCGTGCTCTGCTCCGACCATCAGCCGCACGAACCGGATGCCAAGCAAGCGCCGTTCGGCGATACCGAACCGGGCGTCTCCGGGCTGGATACCCTGCTGGCGCTGGGTTTGCGGCTGGTCCGGGACGGGAGCTTGCCACTGCCGACGCTGCTCGAACGGTTGACCGCAGGGCCGGCGCGCATTCTGGGGCTGGATCAGGGCCATCTGGGCATCGGCGCCCCGGCGGATTTGTGCGTGTTCGCGCCGGACGCCGACTGGCTGGCCGCCACTCTGCGCAGTCGCGGCCAGAACAGTCCGTTCATCGGCTGGGAACTGCCAGGGCGGGTGACGCACACCCTGCTCGAAGGGCAGATCGTATACGAGGCGTGAGGGCAGGGACTGGAAGCCGGTTTGGCCCACCCGATTACCCACATCTGCATGTTATTGATTAGTAACATGATAATAAGCAAACGTTCCCTCCCCCCTGGCGGGGGAGGGTTAGTGTGGGGGGTTACAGCGGCGAAGATGAACGGAATTTTGAGCGTTTTATCCTGATTT
>CALMNY010000365.1 GCA_937872125.1 uncultured Candidatus Competibacteraceae bacterium
GTGGATTTGCCAGCGCCGTTGGGGCCGAGCAGGGCGAAGAATTCGCCTTCCGCCCCCTCCAAATCAATGCCGCGCAGGGCTGCCAGACCATTGGCGTAAGTTTTGCGCAGGTTGCGGATGACGAGAGCAGGGGTGGACATGCCGGTGACTCTTGGGGGCGGAGGGGCGGGTTACGGCTGTTCGGGGGCCAGATAAGGCTCGAATTCGGGCGTGTAGCGTTCCTGGAAACCGTCGGGCTTGATCAGCATGAAAAAAGCCGCGAGGTGGTGTTCGCTGGCCAGTTGAAAGCCTTGTTCCGGGCCGGCGACCATCAATGCCGTCGCCGTGGCGTCGGCGACCATGGAGCGGTCGCTGATCACGGTTACGGACGCCAGGGTTTGCAGCACTGGACGACCGGTGCGCGGGTTGATCACGTGCGAGTACCGCTGACCATTCTGCTCGAAGAAATTGCGATAGTCGCCTGAAGTGGAGACGCTGCGATCCCCGAACCGGATGAGGCGTTCGACGGCGCGCTGACCGGGGACAGGTTTTTCAATGGCGATGGTCCAGGGCTGGCCCTGGCCATTGTGACCCCGGGCGCGAATCTCGCCGCCAATGGAGACCAGGTAGTTCATGATGCCCGTCGTTTCCACCAGCGCCGCCAACTGATCCACGCCGTAACCCTTGGCCAGCGCCGACAAATCTACGTACAGATCAGCGCGCTCCTTTTTCAGCGCCGGCGGCTGTTCGCGGGCTTGCAGCCGCCAGTAGCCGACCCGCTCGCGCGTCTGGACGATGGCCTCGTCGGTGGGAACCTGCTCGCGGCGCGGTTCCGGGCCGAAGCCCCACAGATTGACCAGTGGTCCGACTGTGATGTCGAACGCGCCGTTGCTCAGTTCGCTGGTACGCAGTCCTTCGGCGACCACTTGCAACAATTCGGGTGAAACTGCGATCCAGTCGGTGCTGGGGTTGCGGTTGAAGCGCGACAGTTCCGAATTCGGGTCATAGGTGGACATCTGCCGGTTGATCCCGGCCAGCATCGCCTCAACCCGGGTTTTGAAGTCGGCGGCAACGGTTTGCCCCGGCGTGGGAACCAGCTTGAGGTCGTAACTGGTGCCCATGGTAGAGCCAGCAAGGCGGACGGTCGGATCGGGCGCAGGCGGTTCGCAGGCGCTCAGCAACAGCGCGATCAGCAGGAGCGGCAGGGGAGAAAGGAAGCGGCTTGACAGCATCGGAGAGGCCAGAAGGAACGTCCAGAGAGTCCCGCCGCTCCAGGCGAAACGGCGGGATACGGGGTTTGGGCCGGCGGGATTGGGAGCAGCCGCCGGCCCGGCGCAGTGGCGTCAGCCGTTGGCGGCTTCCATCGCGGCGATGGCCTCGGCCAGTTTCACCAGCCGGCGGGCGCTTTCGACATGCAGATTCTCGACCAGCTTGCCGTCCACCACCACCACGCCCTTGCCCTGGGCAGTGGCTTCGGCGTGGGCGGCGATGATCTTGCGCGACCAGGCGACCGCCGTTTCCGAAGGCGCAAAGATGCGGTTGGTGGCGGCGACGGTCTTGGGATGGATCAGGGTCTTGCCGTCGAAGCCGAATTCCACGCCCTGCTTGCAGGCGTATTCAAAACCTTCGTCATCGTTGAGGTCCAGATACACGCCGTCGAGGATTGCCAGGCCGTTGGCGCGGGCCGCCAGCAGGCACAAGCTGAGTGAGGTCAGCATCGGCAGCCGTTCGCGGGTGTGGGCGCAGTTGAGGTCCTTGGCCAGATCGGAGGTGCCCATCACCAGGCAGGCGAGGCGGGGACTGGCGGCGGCGATGGCGGCTGCTTCCAGCATCCCGCGCGGGGTTTCCATCATGCACCAGATCGCCATGTCGTCCGGGGCGCCGGCGGCGTTCATGATGTTCTCAACCTGGCGGACCGTGTCGGCGCTTTCCACCTTGGGGATGAGGATGGCGTGCCCGCCGCAGGTCGCGGCGGCGACGATGTCGTCGTGACCCCAGGGCGTGGCGAGACTGTTGACGCGAATCGCCAGTTCGCGCTGGCCGTAGCCGCCGGCCTTGACCGCCTCGCAAATCTGCTGGCGGGCGACGATCTTGGCGTCCGGGGCAACGGCGTCCTCCAGGTCGAGGATGTAGCCGTCGGCGGGCAGGGTGCGGGCCTTGTCCAGGGCGCGGGCGTTGGAACCCGGCATGTACAGGACGCTGCGGCGAGGGCGCACGGGATTGGACATGAGCAATCTCCTTTAGATTTATTGAGTACGGGACTGCGGGCTGATGAACCATTGGAATTCTGGGGACCACGCGCCAGCGCGGGCCGGGAACGGCTAATCATACACCCCTGGTTCGGATGAAGGAGAGGGGGCGATGACCGCCCAGCCGCAGCAGCAGCGCCAGTAACAGGGTGTTGCCGAGCAGCAGATAGAGATTGTAGTGGGGCAGATTCAGCGGAATGAATTTCAGCTCCACCAGCAGCACGCCCAGCGAAGCGATCAGCAGATAGACCGCCGCCAGCCGGTTGACGGCGCTGGCGCCCACTGTGGCCGTTACTCCCCGGCGGATGCTCAGCAGCGACAGGAACAACAGCGGCACGATGCCGATGGAAAACACCTTGTAGGCGATCAGCAATGACGGAATGATCGCCTTCAGCCGCAGCGCGAACAGGGTGGCGAGCACCGCCGCCAGCGCCATGCAGCCCCGGATGATCCACACCTGCGCGGCGGCGTCGGGCGCGCGCCCCAGTACCCGCAGACCGTGGGCGATCACGTCCCGCCCCAGCAGCGTCCCGGTGGTGATCAGGATGATGTCGGCGCCCGACAGCGGAATGGACAGCAGCGCCACCAGCACGAAGTCGGCCAGTGGACCGCTGAACAGTTGCGTGACCAGGGTCTGGATGGTCAGATCGGGTTTGGCGACGGTGATGAGACCCTTGGCCAGGATGCCGATGAACACGATCAGCAGCGAGATCGCCACGATCAGGATGCTGGCCAGCAACAGGCCCCGGCGGGCGCTGGCGCTGTCGCGGGCGACGAAAATCCGCGAATACATGTCCGGGCCGAACCAATAGGACAGGCCGACCGGGATGAAGACGCTGAGGAACAGGCTGAAGGTGAACGCTTCGTCGAAGCCGAAATGCAGGCGCAACGGCGGACGCGGTTCGGTTCCGATGGGTGCGGCAGTCAGGCACAGCGCCAGCAGCAGCGCCAGTCCCGCCACCATCACCGCCACTTGCAGGAAACCGGTCTTGACTGTGCCCGCCTGCCCGACTAGCAGGGTGTAGGCGGCGAAGATCAGGGTGAACAGGGCGTAACCCAGCGGTTCGCTGCCCAGGAGCTGGGTCAGGATGTTGCCGCCGGCGATGATCTGGCCGGCCAGCACCATCAGCCAGGCGATGAACAGCACGGCGCTGACCAGCAGGCGGATGTTGTCGCCGAAGGCGTGGGCGATGATGTCGCCGATGGTGTAGCCCTTGACTCGCCAGACCGTGTCGAGAAAGGTGTAGGCCAGCACCACCAGGAAGATTGCGCCGGACAGCGTCCACCAGATCGCGTTCAGGTTGTATTGATAGGCGTAGCCGGCCAGGCCAAACACCGAGGATGCGCCGAACGCCAGCGCGACCAGCGACATGCCGACGCTGAAACCGCCCGCTTGCCGGTCATAGACTACGAAACTGTCCAGGCTGGCGCCGCGATGTCGGACCCAGTGATGGAAACCGATGCCGAACAGCAGGGCGATGTAAAGAATCAGCCAGATCATGGAGGCGTTCTACTCTGACAGAGGATGATCCTGGCTCCCACGCTCCGGCGTCACTGCCATTAACTTAAGGCTGAGCGGTGAGTTTGGATCCATGATCACCACGAAATATAATGCGATCTATTCCCCCCCTGCCAAGGGGGGGTGGCCCGAAGGGCCGGGGGGGTTAGCTCGCGGGATCGAACCACCCCGGCGCTACGCGCCACCCCTCCTTAGCCAAGGAGGGGAATTCTTAACTTAATGGCAGTAATGCTCCGGCGTGGGAGCCTCGTCCCAGCGATGCGCCCTCGGGTTGTCGCTACAACACGCCCTTGGGATACGACCCCAGCACCCGGAACAGGCTGGCTTGTTCACTGAGTTCAGCCAGCGCCTTGGCCACCGGCGCGTCCTGGGCGTGGCCATCCAGGTCAATGAAAAACACGTAGTCCCACATGCCCCGCCGCGAGGGCCGTGATTCGATGCGGTTCATGCTGACGTTGTTGCGGGCCAGCGGTTCCAGCAATTTGAACAGCGCACCCGGACGGTTGAGCGAGGCGACCAGCAGCGCGGTTTTGTCGTCGCCGGACGGCTGGATCGGCTGGGTGCCGATGATCAGGAAGCGGGTGGTGTTGTTCGGCTCGTCCTCGATGTTGCGCACCAGGGTCGGCAGCGCATAAATATCCGCTGCGCACTGGCCGGCAATCGCCGCCGCATCCAGTTCGTCGCGCACCCGCCGCGCCGCCTCGCCGTTGCTGCCGACTTCGATCTGTTCGACGCGCGGCAGGTTGGCGTCCAGCCATTCCCGGCATTGGGCCAGCGACTGCCGGTGCGAATAAATGCGGCGAACCGCCTGGAGATCGGCGGCGCAGGTAATCAGATGATGGTTGATGCGCATCTGCACCTCGCCGCAAATCCGCAGCGGCGATTGCAGGAACATGTCCAG
>CALMNY010000366.1 GCA_937872125.1 uncultured Candidatus Competibacteraceae bacterium
CGTTGGACAGGCCCAGGAGCCAGACGCTGTCAATCAGGGGGGTGACGGGGGTGATGGCTTCGGTGCGGAAGGCCTCCACGGTGTAGGTTTTATCCATCAGCCCGCGCAGGTCGGTGGCGGGAATGTCGTCAGCGAATTTTCGCAGAATGGCGAACGCCAGTTCCGGGTAGGACAGTCCGCGCCAACGGGCCAGTTCGCCGGGCGCGACGGTTGGATAGGCCTCCGGAACGGTCAGGCCGCCATCGGGCGCCAGGCCACCCAGCAGAATGTCGGAAAACGTCGCGGGGGCCATGCCGCCCCGGGTGCTGACGTAGCGCATGAAGAAATCCTCGGGAATTGCGAAGATTCGGGGAAGGTGACGGAATGGCCGTTATTGTACCCTTCCGTATCGTCAAAGGCGCTGAGCTGGCTTCTATGAGGCCAGTGGCGCGTCGTCGGCTTGCACGGGAAGCAGCCGTTGCGTGATTTCCCTGGCCCAGGGATTGATCTCGCCGTAGACCTTGATCAGCCGGCCTCTTGACGCGCGAAACAACAGTCTGGCGCGGGCGTCGTCCACGGAGTTGTCGTACACATAGGTCCGGTCGGCCAGCCAGGCCACGACCGAACAGTACGCCAGCGACTTGGTGTAGCGGCTGATGATTTTGCGGATGGGCACGTCGTGGCCGCCTTCCATCACTCGCATGGCGACCCGTTTGGCGTTGATGGAGGGATCGTCGGTGCCGACGAAAAACAGCCGGATGAAGAATCCGGCATCCCGCGAGCGGCGGATGAAGTCCAGCTTGTCCGGCGCGGACAGGACGGTTTCGAAAGCCAGACTGCGGCCATCCTTCAGGCAATGCTCGCGAATCTCGGCGGCTCGTTGCGCCGCCTGCATGACCGCGCTCGGGGCGTTCCAGTCACCGAATTCATCGCGGGCGATGAAGTCCGGGTTGACGTAAACGCACCCATCCATCCACTCGTGCATTAGCAGTTGTTGGGTGATCGAGGTCTTGCCGGAACCGTTGGGGCCGGCAACCACGATCAACCGGGGTTTTTCGCCTTCGACCGTGCCGGCGCTTTGGACGGATTGAATGCTGCTGTGATCCTGGCCCACTGAGGGAATCGCTTTTTACGTGGCGTTGGGTTCGATACCCAGCGCGCGCAGTTGCTCGGCCAGATGTTCGGCGCGCTGGCGTTCGGCTTCGGCGCGCTGGCGTTCGGCTTCGGCGCGCTGG
>CALMNY010000367.1 GCA_937872125.1 uncultured Candidatus Competibacteraceae bacterium
GATGCGGCGGAACGGCGGGCGGTGCCGCGCTCCTATTTTGAGCGGTTGCTCCGAAAGCTCTTGGATAAGCGGTGTAGAAACCACAAACGCGTTGAGATCGAAACAGAGTCTGGTGAAGTGGCTACTGAGAAGCTGTCTAAAAACTAACTTGTTGATTGTGCGAGCGGCCAAGGCTGCGATATGAGGGTCAGCCATCGCGGCCAAGGCCGCTCCTACACATAACCCATTGATTTAATAATATTCAGTTTTTTGACAGCCTCTGAGGGGTTGTACGCATGGCGCTAACGTTTTGATTCAACTGGCGGAGAGGGTGGGATTCGAACCCACGGACCCTTGCGGGTCAACGGTTTTCAAGACCGTCGCAATCGACCGCTCTGCCACCTCTCCGATGAAGTTGGATTGTAGCCGGCCCTCCCTGGCCGCGCCAGCGCCGCCGGTGGATGGTTCAGGACTCCTGGATCAGGGTTGGCGTTGCAGCGATTGATAGGTCGCGGCAGGGGTTTCCACGCCATCACTGAGATCAGGGACCATGGGGAAAATGGCCATCGGCGTTGTTTCGGCGGCATCCTGAAGAGTAGTCGCATCGGCGGAAGAGGGGCAGGTGACTGTTCCAAACTTGTTGACCAGCGCACCACCCTGAAAATCGAGTTGGAAGCGGTAACAGGCGTTGCCGGCCATGGTGACCGTTCCCGAGGCTGACTGGTTGCCACATGCTGAAGAGAGAATTCGCGCAGTGTAGTTTTTGGCGCCGGGGGTAGTGCTGGCGAATCCCTCGAGAGTAGCAGTGCCGCTGGTGCAGGAGTTGGATACGGAACGCTTTGTGGCTCCGTCAACCGTGACTTCATAGGTGCTGGTATAGACCGCAGTGGGGCTGCTACAGCATGTATTATTGTAGGCGCTCCATTTCGCAGTCCCGGACGGCTGACTGGGGTTGATCGTCTGCGTGAAACTGATGGCGCCCTGGACAAAAATTTGCAAAATGATGGTCCCATTCGCTTCCGTGGGCAGATTGGTCAGGTCGAACTTACCCAACGGCAGGCTGGCGGTGCCACCTTCGCAGCGCAGGGACCCCGGACCACAGGTGAACATGCAACGACCACTGGCCATCGCCAGGGCGCAGGCCGGACTGCCATTGGCAGCCAGTGCGGTCCCAACGAGCCGGTAGCGTCCGGTATCGACCTGCGTCACGGATTCCACAATAGCGCCGGCTTGCTGAGCCAGCGCGGGTATTGAGGCTAGGACGATAGGTAGAGTGATCAAAACGCTTGCCCAGCGGTAGAAACGTATATGAGGCATTTTTCCGCTCCTGCTTTGGGTATGGATTAAGAGAACGATCTTTCCTGATAATATCTTTTTGAATCCGGGTAAAAACTCTCCCCTAACCCCTGAAAGTATAATGCTAAACACCGCTCCCGCAAGCACACATGCGCCGGCTCAAGGGCGTCTCTATCATTAGGCTTAAATAAAACAACGAGCTAATAATGCAGTTAGCTTTGCAAGCACCTGTTGACGTCATCATTCCGGTCTATCAGGACCTGGCGGTTACCCACCGCTGTCTGGATAGCGTACTCGGCCACCGGCAGCAGCGCCCCCATGAGGTCATCGTTATTGACGACGCCAGCCCGGACTCTGATCTGGTGCGTTATCTGGATGATTTGGCCGCAGCCGGGCGCATCACGTTGTTGCACAATCCCGTCAATCAGGGCTTCGTGGCCACCGCCAACCGTGGCTTGGCCCTGCACCCGGATCGCGACGTGGTGCTGCTCAACAGCGATACCGAGGTCACCAGCGACTGGCTGGACCGATTGGCGCGCTGCGCTTATGCCGGCGTGACGACCGGGACGGTCACGCCGTTTTCCAATAACGCCACCCTTTGTAGCTATCCTCATCCCAGCGCGGCTAACGAACTCCCGCCCGGACTGTCGCTGGCGGAAACGGATGCCCTGTTTCAGCGCGCCAATGCCGGCCGCTGGCTGGAAATTCCGACCGCCGTAGGGTTTTGCATGTATATTCGCCGCGACTGCCTGCAAGCGGTCGGCGCCTTCGACGAGCACAATTTTGGCTTGGGGTACGGCGAGGAAAATGACTTTTGCATGAGGGCGGCCAAGGCAGGCTGGCGCCACGCGCTGTGCGCGGATACCTACGTTTATCACGTCGGTGGCGTCAGTTTCGGCGAGCGGCAGACCGCCTTGCAGGAGCAGGCCCGGGCGGCGCTGACCGCCTTGCATCCCGACTACGACGACCGGATTCAGGCTTTCGTCCGGGCGGATCCCGCCAGGCCCCTGCGGGTGGCCGTGGACTGGGAACGCGCCCTGTTGGGACCCGAGCAGGCGCTATACGTGCTGCGGGAGCGCGATGAAACACTCGCGCGGCTGTGGCGAGAGCGTGAGGAGATACTGACCCGCGAGCAACGGACTACCGTCACGCTGGAGCAGGGGCTGCGGAACGTCGAAGCGCTGCTGGTCGAGGCCAGGGACGAAGCGCGGCAACGGGATCAGGCGCTTGCCGAGGCCCAACGCTATGTCCGGGAACGGGAGGCCGATGTCGTCCTGCTGACGGACCAGCTTCAGGCTGCCCAGGACAATCTGACGGATACGATGCGCCAAATCGAGACGTTGTCAGAGCAGAATCGCGATCTGATGGCGCACATGGAGGCAATTCATGCTTCCCGAGTCTGGCGCTATACGGAGTTTCTCAGAAAATATGAAGCATCTCAGAAAACCATGAATCCAACCGCACATTTGTTCACCAGCATCACCGCCAATTATCTGCCCAAAGCGCGGGTGCTGGCGCAATCGGCCAGGCGCCAGGCGGCCGATATCCGTTTTCATCTGTTGCTGTGTGACGATTATCCAGCCGACGCCGATCCCGCCGCTGAGCCGTTCGACTCGATCATCAATGTGACGGAATTACCGATTCCAGAGCGGGAAGCCTGGCTGTTCGGCCATACGGTGGTAGAAATGTGCACGGCGGTCAAGGCGCTGGGCTTTCTGGAAATCACCCGTCGCCACCAGGCCGAGAAAATGTTCTACTTCGATCCGGACATGGTGATCCTGTCCGGTCTCGATGACCTGATGGCGCAGTTGGATCGGCACAGCATCCTGTTGACGCCCCATGTGACTGAACCTGAACAGACATTGGACGCGATCATGGATAATGAGATCGCCAGCCTCAAACATGGCGTGTTCAATCTGGGCTTTCTGGGCGTGCGGACCAGCGCCGAGGGGATGCGTTTTCTGAACTGGTGGGCGGAGCGGCTGCGCTATTTCTGCCACGACGATATCGCAGGCGGTTTATTTACTGATCAACGCTGGATTGATCTGGCGCCGGCTTTTTTCGAGGATATCGCCATTCTGCGCGAGCCGATTTATAACGTCGCCACCTGGAATCTGACTCACCGTCCAGTCGCCGGTTCGCTGGAACAGGGCCTCACCATCTATGGCCAGCCGCTGAGTTTTTATCATTTCTCCGGTTTCGATGGTGGCGCTCAAGAAGTCATGCTCAACAAATACGCTAACGCTGGCTCGGCATTGTTTGATCTGCGCCGTTGGTACCTCACTGAATGCCAGAGTATGGGTCAGAATGAGCTGGGCGACCGTCGCTGCCGCTACGATACGTTCGACAATGGCGAACGCATCACACGGGCGCAACGGCTGCTCTATCGTTCGCGGTTGGATTTGCGACGAGCTTTTCCTGATCCGTTTCGCACCGAAGGCCATTCCTACTATCACTGGTATCGGATGAACGCCGCTGGCGCTGATGCTGAAACCCTGGAAACTGAAGTGACGCTGCGCGCTCAGTTGGTGGATGCCCGCCGCGAGCTGGATTTGATCCGGCGTTCCCGCAGTTGGCGGCTGGCGCAGGTCTTCGCCCGGTTGTTCAATGTCTTCCGCCAGCGGCGCTAGCCAGCCGGTTCTGCCGGACCGCTGGCCGCGCCCGACCAACCGGCGCGTCGTCTGCCTGCCGGTCGGGGCTGAAACGCTGGAGCTGCTGGCCGGCACATTGTCAACTCTGGCGCGCAATACGTCGCCCGACGCCAGGATCGTGGTGTTGCCGCTCGCTATCGAGCGAGCGCGATTGGAGCAGGCGCTGCGCGAATCGCCGGCCGCGGCGCGGGTATCGCTGGCGGAAGCTGTCGGTCACACTGATCACTGGTGGGCCGTTCTCCGTGGGCTGCCGCCCGCTTATCGCGATGACGATCTCCTGCTGGCGCAGCCTGGCTTGGAGGTTCCGCCGGGTTGGGACGCCCGGCTGGCGCTGGCGGCCTATGCCCAGGAGTCGCGCATCGCCGCCGTTTCTCCCCTGTGCGATAGCGCGCCGCTGTTTGCGCTGCTGGAGCGCCGCGACGACCGGATTCCCCTGGATGCCCTCGACCGCGGGTTGCTGGCCCTGAGTCCACGGCGCAACATCGAAATGCCGGCGCTGTTGGGCGGTTGCTGTTACTTGCGGCGGGCGGCGCTGCGCGACATCGAGACCGGGCTGGACGCCGCCGCGCGGGACCGGGGCTGGGATCAAGCGCCAGTCTGGCTGGCGCCACTGTTGCGGGAGCACGGCTGGCACACGGTCTGCTGCGATCATGTCTACGTGCGGGATCAGGACGCTGGTCGCCGCCAACGGGAACTGCACCGTCTCGAACTGGTGGAAGAGGCGCGGCAGATCAATCAGGCCCATCCCCTGACCGGCCTGCGCTTCACGGTCAATGAAGCCCTGCGGCGGGGGCTAGCCGATCCTGCTCCCGCGCCGGAGCGCCGACCCTTGCAATTGCACATCGTCAACAGTTGGGGCGGGGGGCTGGACCGCTGGGTGCGCCAGTATTGCGAGCATGACCGCGAACGGGACCATCTGGTGCTGCGTTCGATTGGCAACTGGGGCGCTTTCGGCCAGCGGATTGCGTTGTACCGTTCCGCGGTCATGGATCGGCCGCTGCGCTATTGGGAACTGGGCTATCCCATCCGCGCCACGGCGGTCGCCCATCTGCAATACCGGGCGATTCTGGATGAAATCATTGCCGGGTACGGGGTTGAGGTAATTCTGATTTCGTCGCTGATCGGCCATGCGCTGGACGCGCTGGCCACCGGGTTGCCGACGGTGGTTGTCGCTCATGATTATTACCCGTTTTGCCCGGCGGTGGTCATCTACTTTGGCGAGGTGTGCGCGCGTTGCGACTTGCCGCGCCTGACCCGGTGCTTCGCCGAGAATGAGCATAACCGGTTTTTCCGCAATGTCGCCGCCGATGAATGGCTGGCGCTGCGGCGGCGTTTCGCCGAACTGGTCTTGGCCGATTCCGTCCGGTTTGCGGCGCCGTCCGCCTCGGTAGCCCGCCACTGGCGAACCTTGTTGCCGGCGCTCGCCGCCAAGCCCTTCGCTATTATTCCCCATGGTCTGGATTACGCGCCGGAACGATTACCGTTGCCATCCCCCGGCGACAAGCTGCGTGTGGTGGTGCTGGGCAGCCTCGCCCCGCAAAAGGGGCGGGCGCTGCTGGAGCAGGTCTGGCCGCGCGTTGCCGATTGTGTAGCATTGTATCTGGTCGGCGGTGGCGAAGAGGGCGAACGCTTTCGCAGCCAACCCGGCGTTACCCTGATTCCCAGTTACCCGCATGAGGAACTGGCCGGCATTCTGGCCGGCATCGCTCCGGAAGTCGGCTTGCTGCTGTCCATTTGCCCCGAAACGTTCAGCTACGCCTTGAGCGAGTTGTGGCTGCTGGGCATCCCGGTGGTGGCGACGAACGTAGGTAGTTTCGCTGACCGGATTCAGGATGGGGTCAACGGTTTTCTCTGCTCGCCCGACGCGGCGGCGATTGCGGAAAAGTTGCGCTGGATTACGGCAAACCGGACTGTACTGGATCCGCCGCGCGCCTGGCTGACCGGGTTTCAGCATCGCCGGATTGACGAGATGGTGGCCGATTACCATGCGCTGACGCCGTTGCCCGCTTTTACCGCGCCGCGTTACTTCACTACGCCCGCGCTGCTGGCGCCGACTGAGGAAGCTCCCGCCCGGACGCTGTACGTGGATGCCCAGGCGCCTTTTACGCGGGTGCTGGCTGAATTCGGTGATTACGCGCGCCAGAAACTCATCGCCAGCCCGCGTCTGCACCCCTGGCAGAAACGCGGGTTGGCGGCGCTGCTGGCCGGCGGATTGCGCATGATGAGGGCAGTGGCTACCCTGCGGCGCAAGGACTGAGGACCAGCCAGGTGCATTTTCCCTAAAAATTATCTTTAATTAGCGTATTAGGCGGGGAGCGGTAGCCGATTCAGGCTAGCCCGGTTCCAGCGGCCTTTCCTAAAATCCCCAATCATCGCGGGGGCGCGATGGCGTCGCCCGCCTCCTCTAACCTGAAGACGAATCGAAGGAGTGCCCGGTGGAACGCGAAAGTATGGAATATGATGTGGTCATCGTCGGCGGCGGCCCATCCGGTCTGTCGGCGGCCATCCGTCTCAAGCAACTGGCGGCGGAGAACGACCAGGAGGTGAATGTCTGTGTCATCGAGAAAGGCTCCGAAGTCGGCGCGCACATCCTGTCCGGCGCAGTGGTCGAACCGCGCGCCTTGAATGAACTAATCCCGGACTGGAAGGAACGGGGTGCACCGCTGAATACGCCGGCCACGGAAGACCGTTTCCTGTTCCTGACCCGCGAGTCCTCGTACAAGCTGCCCACACCGCCGTCGATGAACAATCACGGCAATTACATCATCAGCCTGGGCAATCTGTGTCGCTGGCTGGCGACCCAGGCCGAGGAACTGGGCGTAGAGATTTACCCCGGCTTCGCCGCCGCCGAAGTGCTCTACAACGACGACGGCGCGGTGGTCGGGGTAGCCACCGGCGACATGGGCGTCGGTCGCGACGGTCAGCCGACCGACCAGTTCGCGCCGGGCATGGAACTGCGCGCCCGCTACACGCTGTTCGCCGAGGGTTGCCGGGGTTCGCTAACCAAGACCTTGTTCGACCGGTTCAATCTGCGCGACGGCGTGGACCCGCAAACCTACGGCATCGGCATCAAGGAACTGTGGGAAATTGATCCTGCCAAACACCAGCCGGGCAAGATCATCCACACGGTCGGCTGGCCGCTGGATGCCAGTACCTACGGCGGTTCCTTCCTGTATCACCTGGAGAATAACCAAGTAGCGGTCGGGTTCGTGATCGGTCTGGGCTACAGCAACCCGCATCTGTACCCGTTCGAAGAATTCCAGCGATTTAAGACCCATCCCGACATTCGCCCGACCTTCGAGGGTGGCCGGCGCATCGCCTACGGGGCGCGCGCCATTTCGGCGGGTGGCCTCCAGTCCATACCCAAGCTGACCTTCCCCGGCGGCGTGCTGATCGGCGACACCGCCGGCTTCCTCAACATGCCCAAGATCAAGGGCACCCACACCGCGATGAAATCCGGGATGATCGCGGCGGATGCGGTGTTTGCGGCGGTCAAGGCCGGGCGCAGTGCGGACGAGGTGACGGAATATCCCGAGCAATTCCGGCAAAGCTGGCTGTGGCAGGAACTCCATCAAGTTCGCAACATCAAGCCGTCGTTCAGTTGGGGGCTGTGGGCGGCGATGGCCTATTCCGCTCTCGACACCTACGTGTTACGGGGCAAGGCCCCATGGACGTTGCACCATAAGCCGGATCACGAAAAGCTGAAGCCCGCCAGCGAGTGCTCGAAGATCGAGTATCCCAAGCCGGATGGCAAG
>CALMNY010000368.1 GCA_937872125.1 uncultured Candidatus Competibacteraceae bacterium
ACCGACGTCAACGGCGCGGTCGGCACCATCTTCTCGATCCTGCGCCGCCCCGAGGGCGCGACCGGCGAAGCGACCGAGGACGATTTCATGCAACCGGGCGCCCGGCAGGTCTGCGCCGGCTACGCCCTGTACGGACCGTCCTCGATGATGGTGTTGACCACCGGCCACGGGACCAACGGCTTCACCCTGGACCAGCGGGTCGGCGAGTTCATCCTGACCCACCCCAACATGAAAATTCCCGAGGACACCCAGGAATTTTCGATCAACGCCGCCTACACGCGGTTCTGGGATCCGCCGGTGCGGCGCTACGTAGACGAATGCCTGGCCGGCAAGGAAGGCCCGCGCCGCAAGGACTTCAACATGCGCTGGGCCGGGGCCATGATCGCCGACGTCCATCGGGTGCTGTGCCGGGGCGGCGTGTTCCTGTATCCGATTGATCGCAAGATCCGCTCCAAGAACCAGGAAGGCAAGCTGCGCCTGATGTACGAAGCCAATCCGATGAGCTTCATCGTTGAGCAGGCGGGTGGGTTGGCCACCACCGGCACCCAGCGGATCATGGAACTGCAACCCACCGGTCTTCACCAGCGCTGCCCGGTGATCATGGGTTCCAAGAACGAGGTCGAGCGGGTCATTTCCTACCACCTCGAAGCCCAGTAACGCTTTGTTCCCGTTCCCACGCGCCAGCGTGGGAACGCCCTTGGGGCCGCTTGATCAGCCCACGACGCTGGGGTTTCGCCCGGAATGGCGTTCCCACGTCGGAGCGTGGGCGCCAGATCAAAACGCGCGGCCAACGCGGGTCGTCCGTTCCACTTTTTTGTTACGCGCCAGGATTGCGAGTACTATTATCATCACTGTTGTTCATAGCAGGCGCCAAACCGGGCGCTGACTCCTGTTCCCAGCCGGTTGCTGGAACCGACAAAGACCATTCGCCATGGAATCGAAACCCCCTCTTCCGGAGTCGCTGGCCGGCAAGCTCAAGCGTGTTGAGGATCTTGCCGAGAAGCTGGTCTATATCAAATGGAGTCGGGAGTTTTTTGTCCTGTTGCAACGGGCGGCGCAGGAGGTATTGGCGCTCACCCGGCCCCGACCCGAGTGCCGCAAGCTCACCGTGCTGGCCGAACGGCTGGAGCAACAAATCGGCGAATGCCTGGAACAGGGCGAACTGCCCCGGGGGGCGGAGCGGGAACGGCTCATCGCCGTGGTAGATGCGCTCTGTCGCGCGACGCCGAGTTCTGATGATAGCCTGCGTCAGACCGCGCCGGGCCAGCCTTCGCCGGACGAACCGCGCACCGTCCCGTTGTTCTCCCGCTGGGAGAAGGACGAGCGGTCGAAACCGAGGATCGGTTCATCCCAGACCGGGACGCCGCCGCTGTGGCTGGTGGCGCCCGAAGCGGCCCGCGACCTGGCGCACAAGCTCGAACAGCGGGGCGGCTATCAGGTTCTGCGCCCGGCAAATCTGACTGAGGCGCACGCGCTGCTGGCGCAGTCCCGGCAACCGGTTGCGTTGCTGGTTGATCTGGATTACGCCGCCGACAGTCAGACTACCCTGCAACAAATTACCAGCCTGCGGCAGGTATTGCCCGCTGATGTTCCCCTGTTTTTTCTGGCCGATCGTGGCGACATTACTGCCCGGATCGAGGCGGTAGAAGCCGGCGGAGCCGGTTACTTCCTCAAACCGGTGGATTTGCCGCTGTTGCTGGAAGTACTGAACGAGCGCGTCCTGCAACCGCTCGACCATCGGGTGCTGATTGTGGACGACACCTTGCCGTCGGCCCGCGAGATGGCGCGCTGGCTGGAGAGTCGCGGTATGGTCACGCAGGTTCTGGCGCAGCCTCTGCTGGTTTTGCAGGCCCTGGCCAATTTCCAGCCCAGCCTGTTAATCATGAGCCTGGACCTCAAGGACACCGATGGGCTGGCGCTGGCTCAGGCGGTTCATCAGCACGAACTGTTCCGGGAACTGCCTCTGGTGCTGCTGTCGGCGCAGGCTGATATAGGGCAGCGGCTGACCGCCGCCAGCCTGGGTAACGAAGCGCTGTTGAGCAAACCGCTCAATCCGGAATCGCTGTTCGCCGCCATCGCCAAGCGGTTGCGCCAAGGGCTTGGTCTGCATCGCAAGCTCAGCCAGCTCAACAACCGGGATACGGTCAGTGGTCTGTACAATCGTCCGTATTTTCTGGCGCACCTGGAACGGGCGCTCGTCACCACGGCCGCTAACGCCCAGCCCGTAGCCATCATGCTCATTGCGCTGGATAACCTGCGCGCCATGGAAGTTCAGGACGTAGCCACCGCCGACGAAGTGATCGAACAAGCCGCTCGGCGCGTGAAAACCGCCCTCGGTCCGGATCCGCTTGCGGCCCGGTTCGGCGATGCGATATTCATGGTGCTGCTGAGTTTTACGACGCAGGATGCCCTGCTGGCCACGGCGCGCGCCGTGCAGACCAAATTGGAGGCTGATCCCTACCGGCTGGCCAGCGGCAATGTCCAGTTGCGCACCAGTATCGGCATCAGCATCGCCAGCCCAACCCTGTGCGAAGCCGCCACTCTGATTCAGCAGGCCGATCTGGCCAGCAGTATGGCGCGGGACAACAAGGATGCCCGGATTCATGTTCACCACAACCAGCTCGTTGACCAGGACGTAGACCATTCGCGGCAGCGGCGGGTCATGGAAGAAATTCGCGAAGCAGTCCAGCAGCAACGGATGACGCTGCTGTTTCAGCCGATCGTCAGCCTGCGCGGCGATACTACTGAACGCTATGAGGTGTTGCTACGGATGCGCAACCATGAGGGCTGGGAGCTGCTGCCGGAAACCGTGTTCGCCCTTGTCAAGCGCCACCGGATCGGCATGGTGCTGGACCGATGGGTGATCGCTCACTCGATCCGGGTGCTGCGCGAACGGCAAGCGCGCAGACAATCCTTGATTCTGTTTATCAACATCTCGCCGACCATTTTGCAGGACAAAGAGTTGCTGAACTGGCTGCAGGGCGGTCTGAGCAAGACTGGCGTGCCGGCTTCCAGTCTCGTGTTCGAGATGACGGAAACCAGCGCCGATCTGAACAAGCAGGCGCTGACGCCGTTCCTGCAGGGACTTAAGGCGCTGGGGTGCGGCCTGTCGCTGGATCATTTCAGCGGCCACGAGCGCGCCCAGGCGCTGGTCCAGTTGCTCAAGGTGGATTATGTCAAGCTGGACGGCCGTTTCGTCCAGAACCTGGTGAACGACAAGGATCGCCAGCAGCAGTTAAACCAGTTGGCCCGTGCGCTGGCCACCTCCGGCGTGACCACAGTCGTCACCGGCATTGAAGACGCCATGACCCTGCCCGCGTTGTGGTCCTGCGGCATTGATTATGTCCAGGGGTTCTTCCTGCAACGGCCGCATACCGACATGAGCTACGACTTCGAAAGCGTGGTGCTGTGAGCGGCGATGCGCATTGATCAGGCGACCGGGCTGCTCGGCGCGGCGCGGCAACGGCCCTCGCCGAATCACGATGAGCGGCCAGTGGGGATGACGATGGATTTGATCGTCGTTCATGGCATCAGCCTGCCGCCGGGCGAATTCGGCGGCCCCTGGATTGATGCGCTGTTCACGAATACGCTCGATCCGGTTGCCCATCCCTATTTTCAAACGATTGCCGAATTGCGGGTGTCGGCGCATCTACTGGTCCGCCGCGATGGCGATCTGGTGCAATACGCGCCTTTCCACCGCCGGGCCTGGCATGCGGGCGCATCAAATTTCGCTGGCCGCGAACGCTGCAACGATTTCAGTATCGGCATCGAACTGGAAGGCGCTGACCATATCCCTTACGACGACCGCCAGTATGCGCAACTGGCGGCGGTCATCACCGCACTGTGGGCGACATATCCCACCCTGACGCCGGACCGGCTGGTCGGCCATGCCGACATTGCTCCCGGTCGCAAAACCGACCCGGGGCCGGCATTCGACTGGGAGCGATTGCGCCGGTTGCTGGGATAACGCTACATCTTCCCTGATGGCGGCAACCGCTGATGAAACGTAGTCATCCTGTTCCTTTTAGTCACGATCAGCCCGCCCGTGCGGGTATCCTGCTGGCCAATCTCGGTACGCCGGATGCGCCCACGCCTGCGGCGGTGCGCCGTTATCTCGCGGAATTTCTCTGGGACCGGCGCGTAGTGGAATTGCCCCGGCCGCTGTGGTGGCTGATCCTGCACGGTGTCATTTTGCGGATTCGTCCGGCCCGTTCGGCGCGCAAATACCAAATCATCTGGACTCCAGAGGGGTCACCGCTGCTGACGATCAGTCAACGGCAGGCGGCGGCGGTCGCGGCGACGCTGATGGAACGTTATCCCGGCCCGATTCAGGTAGCGATCGGGATGCGCTATGGCAACCCGTCCATCGCCGCCGCGCTGGCGGAATTGCGGGCCGCCAACGTTCAACGCCTGTTGGTGTTGCCGCTCTATCCACAATACTCGGCGGCTACGGTCGCCTCGACTTTCGACGCGGTCGCCGCCGAACTGCGCACTTGGCGCTGGCTGCCAGAACTGCGCTTCATCGCCCAGTACCACGACGATCCCGGCTATCTGGATGCACTGGCCGCCCACATCCACGCCGCCCGTGCCGATCAGCCCGGCGAACGACTGCTGTTTTCCTTCCACGGGTTGCCCAAACGGAACCTGCTGGCTGGCGATCCCTATTATTGCCAGTGTCAGAAAACCGCCCGGCTGGT
>CALMNY010000369.1 GCA_937872125.1 uncultured Candidatus Competibacteraceae bacterium
GGGTCGAATTCGGGATGCCAAGCCCCATCCATCGCCTCATCCACCCGCCAGTCGCGGTAACGCAGACTCAAATGCCGGTTGTAGGCCGGATCGTGGATCAGGCGCGCCCGCCATTTCTCGATCAGGGCGAACTGCTCGCGCCGGCTGCGCGCCAGGCGTCCGGCGTCAGCACTAGCCTGCAAGGTGCTGGAACCCTGATGGATCAGCGTGACGGCCGGCGTCCAGACGATCCGGTAGCCCCGCGCGCCCAGCTTGAGACAGAAATCCACATCGTTGAACAGCACGGCGAAGTCCTGCTCATCCAAGCCATCCACCTCCAGGAACACCCCACGCCGCACCAGCAGGCAGGCCGCGGTGACCGCCGAGAAATTCTGGCTCAACTGAGCGCGGCCCATGTATCCCGGTTTCCCCAACGGCAGGCCAATGCCGATATGGTCCGCCCCCCCACCCAAGCCGACAATGATGCCGGCATGTTGAACGGAGTGATTGGGGTAAATCAGCCGACAGCCCACTGCGCCTACATCGGGCCGCAGCCCGATTGTCACCAGGGTGTCCAGCCAGTCTTCCTGCAAAATGACGGTGTCGTTGTTGAGCAGCAGCAGGAATTCGCCCTGGGCTAGCCGGGCAGCGTGGTTATTGATCGCCGAATAATTGTATTCAGCGGGATAGGGGATCACTCGGACCCGGGCGTCCCGCCCGGCTTGTGTCTGCAGGTAATCCAGAACAGCCGGTTCGTCGCTGCGATTGTCCATCACCAGCACTTCAAAGCGCGGGTAGCGCGTCCCCCCCAGCAGGCTGTCCAAACAGGCCTGGATCAGGTCCAGGCGATTGCGGGTGGGAATGATGATCGACACCAGCGGCGTTCGCGTCAGCCGGTAATTCACCTGGAAGGTGCCCGGCAGGGGCCCGGCGCTGAGGGTTGCCGGCAGGTTCTGGCGCTGTAGATGTTCCCTTAACAGCGGCAGGGCGTCCCGGCCAAAGGCCAGCCAGTCGACCGGCGCTGTTTCGGGACGGTGAAATACCATCTCATCAACGTGGCCTACCGCCGCTTCGCCGAAATATTCGAAACAGCGCAGAGCGGCGGCATAATTCAGCAACAGCCCGGGGCGCAATTCAACAACGGGCAGACTTTCCCACAAGGCCCGATGCACCAGCACCGCATGGCCGATATAGCCGCTGGAACGCAATAAATCCAGGTTAGCGTCCGGTTTGAACAGGGGCCGGCTCCAGGATTCCTGATCTGATCCTTGCGCGACGACATCTTCATCAGTGTAAGCCAGCCGCCATTGCGGATGGCGGCTGATCAACTCCACTGCCAGATTGATGAAAACCGGTTCCCACTGAACACCGGCCTGGCCGCACCAGAACCATTCCGCCGGCGATTGCCGCGCCTGCTCGGCCAGGACATCGCTCAGCTCCTCCCAAGTGTTGATAGTCACCCAGGCTAATTCATCCATCTGCGCGAATTCCGGCGATGGGCAGGCGAAATCGGCGATCACCGTCAGGCGCCACGCCGCCAAGGTTTGCCGGGCCAGCGCGATCAGGGTCGGCCCCAGCAACGCGCTTTGCGCAGCGGGTAGCACAATCAACAGGTGGATCAGCGGCAGCACCGCCCGCTTCTGGGCCAGACCCAGCAGATGGTGGCAGGCCGGTTCATCCCAGCAGTGGCGCCGTAACCAGGCTTCATAAGCTACATAAGGAGGTAGTTGTAGATTGGCGCGCGCTACCGCCGTTTCGTAGTCCAGGGGATTAATGCTGGAGTAAAGATTTTTATAAATTTTCTCGTATTCTTTAACAACATTGTCAATATGAAACCGGCTGGCGGCTTTAAAAGAAAGTGAACGGGATTTTTCATAAGTTTCTGGATTTATCACAAATTCAGCAACCAGCGCTGCCGCTTCAGTAACCGGGATTTCCCAGTCATGAAGCGAAAACGTAGCGCCAGCCATACCTTCTTTCAAGGTAAGTATATTATGAATTTCACCAATATCGCTAGCAATGACCGGCCGCTTCGAAAAAAGGCACTCAATAATTGATAAAGGAAAGCTTTCTCCACTGAATCGCGATGGTAAAAATCCCATGTCTGACATTGCATAATAATCGACAGGGTTATTTTTAAAGCCTAGAACATGAATATACTCTGGGATTTCTTGCAAAAGCAGGGATTCATATTCCAAGCCATCGCCTAATAGAAGCAAATGAATATCTTTTCTACATAAAGCTCTTGCTTCAGAAATAATTTTTATTGCCTCACGCCAACCTTTTTCTGGCATGGCCCTGCTGGCCAGACATAAGACAAAAGCATTATCCGGTATACCTAAACATCTCCGTTCAACCGGCTGAATAACGGGTGGCTCCATTCCATTAGCGATTTTAATAAATTTTTTTTCATTGTAACAATTATAAATTTTAAATAACTCAAGATTTTTCTCGGCAATATAAACCCATGTATCTACACTTTTGATAATAACAGGCAGATTGTTATCTATATGAATTTTTTCCAGCATCTCGTACATACCATGCATAGTAGCGATATGTTTAATAATTTTCCTTTCTTTCATATAGGTTGCAAAAAAATGCTCAGTACTGGCATGATGAGTATGAACAATTTCAATACCAAAATTGATCAGTAATTTGTCCAAGTTACCAATCCACCCCGTATATTCATAAACAGGTATATCATTGGAAAGCATTTTTCTGACGTTGCTATTCAGGGGCTCCTGATTAAAGTTGAAAAATGTTACTCCATAACCAATTAATTTTAATTTATTAGCAAGGCGAATAGGGAATATTTCACCTCCACCCGTGGAAAATGCATATGAAGCCATCAATATATTAGGAAGCCTTTTTTGTTTTGACTCCATTACTCTATCGAAATCATATAATTTATCAAAACCAGAAGGGTCTAAATAATTTTTATTGTGTTCCCAGAAACGCTTTACAAATTTCTGGTGAATGTCTAATGTTTCATCTGGTACTTTATATAATTTTGCAATAGTCCTGGCAACGTGCTCATGTTCCTCATAATAAATTGATTTTTGATAGGTCTTTGCTGAAGAATTCGCCGAATGAAATCTAAAGTAGTTCAGTGTTCTATTAGTAAAACCAAGTTTCGCTCCACGAATCAGATATAAATAAAAAACCCAGTCGCCGCATATTTTCATATTGAGCCAGAAATCGTCCATGAATAGTGAACAATTTTGGGGCTTCCTGAACAATACGCTGCTAACATTTGGAATAGTATTTTTTTTACCCAAGGCATTCACGACTTCATTATGAGCAAATTCAACATAGTCAGCCAGCCACTTTTTTGAGTCAATCTCGGATAAATAATGATCAAAAGAGAATGTTACGGGCTGATTATCGATCCCAATAAAAACGGATTTAGCATAAGCCAGATAAACAGCTTCATCCATAAAAAAAGGAACCAGAACTTCAAGAAAATTTTTATCACAAAAATCATCACTTTCTGCTATCCAGACAATATCACTATCAGCTAATTCAATACCCTTTTTCCACTGTAAAAAAGTACTGCCAGAGTTTTTTTCATTAAAAAAGGTTTTAGTAATTTCAGAATAATGGCCCGCATATTCATTAAGGATTGCTCTGCTATTATCAGACGAAGCATCATCTAGCAAAATAACATTGAAATTTTTATATGTTTGCTGATATATACTATCGAGGCGTTTATTCAAAAACTGGCTGTGATTATAATTCGGAACGATAACGGTTACTCTGGGATTAAAGGCTTCGATAAAAGATTTTAGATGTCTGCTGGGATTAAAATGAGGCAGATCAAGAAGCGGGTGCCCGTCTGACAGGCTCAGGATATCCTGAGCGAGGGCTGATCGGTTCGCCGGCACTATTTCTTCGGGTTGGTGAAACACGACCTCATCGAGGTTTTTCGCGGTTATTTTTTCGAGTTGCAACCAAGCCGTGCAATCCTGTTCAGCAGGCGGCGCGATAACAGCACAAGTATGAAACAGGGTTGCAAGGCCATCAGGAATGTGCGCAGGTCTGCCTGATGCATCGGCCGGGGGCTGGAGATAATCAAAAGGGTAATCAAAATCCACAGTCGGCACTGCGCCAGATAATACGGGAGGTGAAAGATCGCTGGCAAAATACTGCTTTCGCAGCGCCACGAAAAAATCATTCCATACTGCTGTACCGGTTTGCCAAGGCCGTATCCAGCTCCAAGGGCGTTGCGCCAGTCGTTCCGGGAAAGCGCCTAAATTTGTAGCGACGATGGGTAAACCCGCTTGCAGGCAAGCACTCAGGGCATAGCAATAGGTTTCCGGCCATTGCGCCGGGAACCAGGCAAGATGGGGTTTAATCGCCGCCAACCGCCTGGATAAATCGTCGTCGGCATAGGCGCCGAAAACCCGTAACCGGCTGTTCGGCTCGACCGTCAAATCACGCTGCGCACTGCCCAACAGGTGATAGGTCAACGGTAAATCACGTTGCCTGGCATCCAGGGCGCAGGCTTCCAGCACATCCGCACCCTTGGCCTGGGTGAGTCTGCCAAGAACAACAATTCGCAATGGTTCAGTGGCTGCTAACAAGGCAGGCGATGGCTGTTGATTAATCGACCTGGTTTCGGGGTGCGGGGCAAAGACAAGATTAGCCGCCAGCGAATAATGCGACATTCTGCTTTTGACATCTTGGGTTGGCGCAAATACCCGTTCTGCCGCATTCAACAATTGAAGAGAGCGGGTCCTCCAATTCTGAATGGTTATATCCTTGATCACCGGTTCAGTTGTCTGTAAACAGCGGTTGCACCCTGCTTCATCCGGTTCACCGCAATAACAGCCTGGCGCATTAAATAAGTTGATGCGCGGGCATACCGGATAATAATCATGCAGGGTATAGTCGTAGGGTATCCGCAAATCCTGCGGCAGTTGCCATATGCTGGAATCTACATTCAGCAGATGATGAAAATGAATTCTCCCGACGTTCAAAGCCCGCAAGACATCGCACAGCAAAGAATAATCCGCTGGTAACGTAAACCGGAATTCCAGCTTTTCTCCGTCCCGGAGCCAGCACAGGGCATGGATTTGGCCGACCGTCGGAAAAAGCACCAGAGTCTGTATCCGCTCGCTCAGCAACGTCGCCAGTTCCCGAACATGCTTGAGGGTGCCGCCGCCAAGGTTATGGTTGATAAACAGCACAATGGGTAGTCGGCTGTCGAGCAAGCGAGCGGCGTCAATAGCCTGGCGCAAGGGTTTGGCTGGGTCGGCAGCGATATGAGCCTGAACTGCAATCTCATAACCGGGATGCATCTGCCGCAGCGTAGCGATCGCTTGCTGCTGGAGAAGATCACGCTCAGTGCCAAAACTGGCACCGCCCCAGTGATAAACAAACACATCGCCGCACAACAGATGACGCCAGCCAACAGCAGCGGCGCGCATGCAGAAATCATTTTCCTCGCCATAACCCCGGCCAAAATGGGCCGCGTCAAACGGACCCACAGCGCGCAGGCAATCGCGACGGATGTACATGCAAAACCCGACCGCAGTAGGAATAGGTATTGATTGCCCGGAATTGACGCGCCGAAACAGGGCATCCAGCGTTTCCACGGTATACCCAGGCGGCAAGGCGTTATCTGCGCAGGTTTTTGGATAACTGCAAATAGTGGCGTTATTGGAAAAAGGCGTGACGGTTCCGATATCCGGGCTGCTACAGGCACACTGCGTCAACCGGTCCAGCCAGTCTCCCGCAACCTCGGTATCGCTGTTTAATAGCACCACATCACGTTCTTCATGCAGGGCCATGCCGCGATTGACAGTCTGCACAAAGCCCAGATTCTGTGCGTTGCGCAGAAGCGTAATACGGCCTGCCATCGCCAGCTCGCGAAGATAATCGGCCAGCGCCGGTTCAGGACTGGCATCGTCAATTACGATAAT
>CALMNY010000370.1 GCA_937872125.1 uncultured Candidatus Competibacteraceae bacterium
TGCCGTTGCAGGTTCGGCTGCGAGCCGCACAGGTTGCAGGGAATAATCGGGAATTGCCGGGCCTCGGCATAGGCTGTCAAATCGCGTTCCCGGCAGTAGGCCAGCGGCCGGATCACCACATGCCGGCCATCGTCGCTCAGCAGCTTCGGCGGCATGGCCTTGAGCTTGCCGCCGTGAAACAGGTTCAGAAACAGGGTTTCCAGAAGGTCGTCGCGGTGATGACCCAGCGCAATTTTGGTCATGCCGTGCTCGGCGGCGAAGGTGTAGAGAATCCCGCGCCGCAGCCGCGAACATAACCCGCAGGTGGTCTTACCGGCGGGAACCACCCGCTGGACGATGCGGTAGGTATCCTGCTCGATGATGTGGAAGGGAACGCCGATGCCGCGCAGATAATCCGGCAGGACGTGTTCGGGAAAACCGGGCTGCTTCTGATCGAGATTGACCGCCACCAGTTCGAACCGCACCGGCGCCCGCGCCTGGAGCTTGCGCAGGATGTCGAGCAGGCCGAAGGAATCCTTGCCGCCGGACAGGCAGACCATCACCCGGTCGCCGTCCTCGATCATATTGAAATCCTGAATGGCGCGACCGACGTTCCGCCGCAGGCGCTTCTGGAGCTTGTTGAAATGGATCTGCTGTTTCCTGACTGCCGCCGTCATCGTCATCCCCCGGGAACCGCTCGCGCGGGCGCGTGACTGTAGCCGAAATCGGCCTGGCCGCGCCAGAGGGATACCTTGCCGGACGCCGGACAGGGGGCTAGACTCCCCCGTGATTCTGATTGTTCAAACCGTGGCTCCGCGCACCCTGCCCGTCAGCCCGCCTTGACCGCCCTTTCCCCGGAGAACCCCTGCCATGGAGACCCGTGACATCGAACACTACAAACACCGGCTCGTCGAACTGCGCGTCGAGCACCGCGATCTGGATGACGTCATCACCCGTCTGGCCAAGGATCCGCTGGTTGACGAACTGGAGCTGAAACGGCTGAAAAAGCGCAAACTCCTGCTCAAGGACATGATCGCCCATCTGGAAAGCAAACTCATTCCTGACCTGAACGCCTGAACCCGCCCAAATAAATGGGGCCGCCCGGCCTTGCGGCCCGTGGCGGCCCCTGCCCCCACCTCACCCGCTGTTTGATTCAGATCGTCTTGCCGTACTTCTTAAGATACAAAGTCTTGGCCTGGCCAATCCAGTCATCGCGTTGAATACGGCCGCTAAAATTGATCACATCCGATTCGAGCCGTTCGATCTCGTCATCGCTCAGCGCCGCAATCTGCTGGTAGCTCGTAATGCCCGCGCCATTGAGCTTGCCTTCCAGCACCGGCCCAATCCCGCTAATCAGCTTCAGATCGTCTTTCTCCGCTCCCGGAGCGGCCTCCTCGGCCCCTTCCCCCTCCTGGGCTAACCCCTGGATCAGATCATTCATCGCTTCCAGCCGCTTGGCGATGTTCTGCAAATCGTCGCGGGTCGGCACCCCCAGCCGCTTCAAAGCGCGCGCCACCCGCTCTTCGAACAACTGCTCCAGGTTATCCAGCGTATCCACCGCCTTGGTCTTGGCCCCTTCGACCATCTCGCGCACTTCCTCAACCCGCTCCTTCACTTCGCCCACTTTTTCCTCCGCCAGCTTCCGCGTTTGGTCACGCAATTTCTCGCCCTCTTTGACCAGCGAATCCACCACCTCGCCCGCTTTTTCCTGGGCCTTGTCCACCACGGCCCGAATCTGGTCGGCTACGGATTCGGGCGCCTGTTTTTCGGTATCATGACTCACGGCGTACTCCTTTGGGTAGTTTGCCTGGGTTCCAATGGATTATGCCGTTCATCTTAGCAGTGAAAACTAGTGCAAACACCCTAAGCAGTGTTTTTATCCAGCCCGCACCCAACCCGCCCCCCGTGCCGCCGCTATGATAAAGTAACTCCAATATGCTGCCGATCCACGGCCCGTCCCCAAGACTGGCGGAGCCAAACCCTGTTCCGATCCCTGCGACCATCCCATGATCCTGAGCCGCTTCCTCAAGCCCAAGTGGCAACACACCGATCCCGAGACCCGTAAACAGGCCGTGCGGGAATTGGAGAACACCAATCCGACGCTGCACGAACTGGCTCGGCAAGATCCTGACCCGGCCGTTCGCCGCGTCGCGCTGGAACGCCTCGGCGATCTTGACCTGCTCAGTCGCATCGCCGGCGACGATGGCGACGCCGGCGTGCGCGCCGCCGCCCAAGAGCGCTACCGCGCCCTGCTGGCCGGCCAGGCTGCCGATGGCCCAGCACTGGCCGACCGCCTGGAGCGGTTGCGACGTGCCCCGGACGCCGAACTGACGGCCTATCTGCTGCATCACGCCGCCGAACCGGAACTGCGGCTGACCCTGCTGGAGCGGATCGAAGCGGAATCGGAACTGGCCGACCTCGCACGAGAAAACTCTCATCCTGATGTGCGGCTGGCCGCACTGGAGCGGGTCCACGATCCTGAGTTGCTCGACCAGATCGCCCGCCACAGCCGCAATCGTGATAAGCGGCTATACCGCCGGGCGCGGGAGCGTCTGGATAACCTGGCGGCTGAACAAGCGCGCGCCGCTCACGGTGAGCGCCTGTGCGTCGAGATGGAGAACCTGCGCTGGGACGGCGAGAGCGGCAGCAACGCCGGGCGGTTTCCCAAACTGGAACAGGAATGGCGCGAGCAGGAAGCCGTCGCATCGGAAGAACTGCGGGAACGCTACGCCCAGGCGCGCGCCCGCTTTCTGGCCGAACGCCAGGCCAGCGCCGGTCGGCGCGGTCAGCGGCTGGAACTGATCGCTACGCTGGAAACCCTGCTGGAGCGGCTTCGCCACGAAACCGAACCCAGCGCCGAACTCCAGGCGGCAATCCGCTACGCCACGTTCGAAGCGCCCGCCGCCTGGAATCACCTCGGTCCCGTTCAGGACGCCGAAACCCGGCGGCTGAGCGAGCGGTTCCGGCAATTGGAGCAGGACATCCACGAACAGGATCGCACCTTGCAACGCAACTATGCCCGCGCCGAACGGCTGCGCGAGGTGTTGCAGCAGGCCGAAACCCTGCTCCGGCAACCCAGCGCTGTGCACGAGAACGAAATCAAACACCTGCGCCAGCATTGGGAAGGCTTGGAGCGTCCCGAAACCCACACCCTGGTCCAGGACCTGCAAAGCCGGTTCGACAGCCTGCTCGACCAACTGCGCGCCCGCTTGCAGCGACAGGTTCAGCAGCGCGACCAGGAATGGCGGGAGTTGCAGGAACTGACCGCCCAGCTTGAAGCGGCGGCCGAGAACGGCGAATTGCACCAGGCCACCCAGCTTCAGGACCAGGTCCGCCACCGGCTCAAGCACAACATTGGCCTGAGCCGGGCGCAAATGACGGGGATCGAGGAACGCCTGCAGGCCTGCGCCGGTCGCGTTAATGAACTGCGCGACTGGCGCCGCTGGGGCGCTCACCAGGCGCGGGAACAACTGTGCGCCACCGCCGAAAACCTGATCGGTCTCGAAGCCGAGCCGGCCGAGATCGCCCAGCAAATCCAGCAAGTCCGCGAAGCCTGGAAGGAACTCGATCACCACGAAGGCGCCGCGCCCAAGGCATTGTGGAAGCGCTTCAACGCCGCCTGCGAACGCGCTTATGCGCCCTGTCAGGCCTACTTCGAGGCCCAGGCCCAGGAACGGCGTCAGAATCTCGAAAAGAAACAGGCGCTCTGCGACCAGTTGGAGCAGTTTGAAGCGACCACCGACTGGCAACGGGTAGACTGGCGTGAAGCTGACCGGCTGCGCCGCCGCGCCCAGGAGCAGTGGTACAAGATCGGGCCGGTCAACCGCACCGACCGCAAGACTCTGGATCGCCGATTCCAGCGGGTTCTGCGCCAGTTGGACGAGCGCCTGGACGCCGAGCGCAACCGCGAATTCCAGCGCCGCCAGCAACTGATTCAGCAGGTTCAGGCCCTGGCGGACAGTCCCGACCTGCGCGTCGCCATCGAGACCGCTAAAAGAGCGCAGGCGGAATGGCATCCCACCGTACAGGCCCTGCCCCGTCAGGAACAGGCGTTGTGGAAGGAATTCCGCGCCGCCTGCGACACCGTGTTCGCCCGCCGCCAGGCCGAGCAGCAGGCCGCCGACACCGAGCGCCAGGATCATCTCCAGCACAAGCGGGAACTGTGTGCGGAACTCGAGGCGCTGGCTACCGTTGAACCCGAACAACTGACCGAAGCGCGCGCCCGGTTGCCAACCATCCAGCAGGAGTGGGATACCGCCGGCCCGGTGCCCAAAGCGGAGCAGCGCGCGCTCGACCAGCGGTTTGAAACCGCCCTGCGCCAGTTCGCTCGCCACGAGCACGCTTTGCGGCGGGACAGTGCCCGGCAAACCTTCCAGCGTTTGCACCAGCGCGCCCGGCTGTGCGCCCACGTGGAAGCCCTGTTGGCTGACCCGTCCGCCGATCCGGCAACCACGCTGGCCGAAGCGCGGGAAACCTGGGAAACCCTGCCCGAATTGCCGGCGGCGGTGCTGGAACCGCTGCGGCAACGATTTAATGCGGCGGTTCAGGCGCTGAGCGATGCCGATCCTGCTTCAGCATCCGCATTGCGCGCCCGTCTGGAACAAAACCTGGAGCGCAAACGGGTCTGGTGCGTCTGCATGGAGATCGTCGCCGGGCTGGAATCGCCGCCCGAATTCGCTGCCTTGCGGATGGAATATCAGGTCGCCCGGCTGTCGGCATCGCTGGCGGGCGGCGCCGCCAAGGCGGATACGATTTATGATCCCCGCCGGTTGCAGGAGCAATGGTACCTGACCGGAGCATTGCCCGCCGCCGCCGAAGCAGAACTGGATGTGCGCTTTCTGCGGGCGCTGGATGCCTGGCGACGGCGGGAGGAACTCTGAGTCCGTCCGCAGGCGCCGCGCCGCATGACCTGAAACCCAGCGATTTGCTGCTGGCGCTGCTGGCCAACACCGCCTGGGCGTTCAACTTCATCGCCGGCAAGGCGGGCGTGACCCAGTTCCAGCCGTTCCTGTTTACCGCCCTGCGCTTTGCCGCGCTGTTGCTGGCGCTGCTGCCGTTCCTGCGCTGGCTGCCGGGCCGGATGCGCGGCGTGCTCAGCATCGCCCTGGTGCAGGGCGTGCTGCACTTCAGCCTGGTGTTCGCCGGCCTGGAAGCCAGCGGCGATATCGCCTCGGTGGCTATCGCCAGTCAGTTGTATGTGCCGTTCTCGGCATTGCTGGCGGTGGTCTGGCTGGGTGAAACTCTGGACCGGCGACGGCTGGCCGGCATCGCCTCGGCCTTCGGCGGCGTGCTGGTGATCGGCTTCGATCCCATCGTCTTCCACCATCTCGACGCCCTGCTGCTGATCACTGCCGGGGCGGCGGCGATGGCGGTCGCCACCATTCAGATGCGGCAACTGCGTGGAGTCAGCGTGTTCGTACTCCAAGCCTGGATCGCGCTGTGCGCCACGCCGGCGCTGGCGCTGCTGTCGCTGCTGTTTGAATACGGGCAGTGGGAGGCCATGCGCACCGCGACCGGGCTGGAACTGGCCGCGCCCATCTACTCCGCGATTGGCGCTTCGCTGATCGGCCACGGCATCGTCTACTACCTGCTGGGCCGTTATCCGGTTAGCGTCACCACCCCGCTAATGCTGCTGTCGCCGGTGCTGGCAGTGGCGTTCGGCGTGCTGTTGTGGGGCGATGTGCTGACCTGGAAACTGGTGCTGGGCGGCGTCCTGACCCTGGCGGGCATCGCTGTCATCACCCTGCCGGCGGCGACCCGCTGAGCACGCTTCAATACTCCCGGCGCCCCAGCCGCTCGATCAGCGGTTGCAGGATGATTTCCATGGCGAAACCCATCTTGCCGCCCGGCACTACAATGGTATTGCGGCGGGACATGAAGGAGTCGTGGATCATGCTGAGCAGATAGTGAAAATCTGGCCGAATCTTCTGCCTGGAGCTTTTGAACCGAATCACCACGAAGCTTTCGTCCAGGGTCGGAATGTCGCGGGCGGTAAAGGGATTGGAGGTGTCTACCGTCGGTACCCGCTGAAAATTGATGTCGGTCAGCGAGAACTGGGGCACGATGTAATGGGTGTAGTCGTACATCCGCCGCAGGATATTCTCGGTCACTGCCTCCTGACTGTAACCCCGCTCGGCGGTGTCGCGATGAATCTTCTGAATCCATTCCAGATTGACGATGGGCACCACGCCGATCAGCAGGTCCACATAGCGGGCGACGTTGACCTTGTCGGTGACGACGCCGCCATGCAACCCCTCGTAAAACAGCAGGTCGGTATCGGGCGGCACCGGCTCCCACGGGGTGAACGTCCCTGGCCCCTGCCCGTAAGGTGTGGCTTCGCGCTGGTTATGGAGATAGTAGCGCCGCAATCCGCCGCCGCGCTCGCCGTATTCCATGAACAGCGCCTCCAGCCGGTCGAACAGATTGCCCTCGGGGCCGAAGTGGCTCAGATGGCGGCCTTCCCGGAGTGCGCGCTCGACCTGCTGTTGCATTTCCAACCGATCATAGCGATGGAAGCTGTCGCCTTCGATGATGGCCGCCTTGAAGCCGTCTCGCCGGAAAATGTGTTCCATCGCCACCCGCACCGTCGAGGTGCCGGCCCCGGATGAACCGGTGATGGCGATGATCGGATGTTGTTTCGACATAAGCGGCTGTCTGAAAACTAACTGATTGAGTGCATGGATTGTTGACGCCTTGCCGGCGATAGCCTGCCGAAAGCGGCCGCAAGCAGGTTCCTATGCCCCCAAGGCCTTGCGGGTACGAGAGCCGTTTTCAGACAGCCCCTGAGCAACGGTTCTCTCAACTCCGGCCCGTCCAGGCGACCTTGTATAAATCCAGCCGCCGGTCGCGGAAGTTGCGCACGCTGCCATGCACCCGCATTTCCTTGAGGCTGTCCAGGTCCAGGTCCACGATCAGCGTCATTTCGGTATTCGGCGTGGCCTCAGCGGCGATGGCGTCGTGCGGAAAGGCGAAATCCGATGGCGTGAACACCGCCGCCTGGGAATATTGCATGTCCATGTTCTCGACTTTGGGCAGATTGCCGACGCTGCCGGAGATCACCACATAGCACTCGTTCTCGATGGCCCGGGCCTGGGCGCAGCGCCGCACCCGCAGATAGGCGTTCTTGGTGTCGGTCCAGAACGGCACAAACAGGATTTGCATCCCCTGGTCGGCCAGCAGGCGCGGCAGCTCTGGAAATTCTACGTCGTAGCAGATCAGGATGCCGATCTTGCCGATATCCAGCTCGAACGCCTTGAGCGCGTCGCCACCCTGCAAGCCCCAGTAGGCGCGCTCGTCGGGGGTGATGTGCAGTTTGGACTGCTTGTCCCAGGTGCCGTCGCGACGACACAGATAGGCGGCGTTATACAGGGCGCCCCCGCTGTATTCAGGCATGCTGCCGGCGATAATGTTGACGTTATAGGCCACCGCCAGTTGCACCATCGCCTCGCGCAACGGCTCGGTGAACTCAGCCAGTTGCCGCACGGCTTCGGCGGTGCCCTGCTGATTGAATGGCCCCATCAGCGGGCCGTTGAAAAATTCCGGGAACAGCACGACATCGGTCTTGTAGCCGGCCACTGCATCCACGAAATACTCGACCTGCTGCAACAATTCCTCCAGCGATCCGGTTTGGCGCATCTGCCACTGCACCGCTCCGACCCGCACTACCGACTTGCGCCCGCCGATCAGAACTTCCTTGTCCTCGTAATAGATATTCAGCCATTCCAGCAGCACGGCATAAGCCTTCGATTCGGCGTCATCCGGCAGGTAGCTGGTGATGATCCGGCGGACATGAAAATCGTTGGCCAGTTGAAAAGTGAGGATGGGATCGACCAGTTCCTTGGCCTTGACTTGTTCGACGTACTGCTGGGGGGTCATGTCATGGGCGTACCGACCGTAGCCGGGAATCCGGCCGCCCACCACGATGGCGCGCAGATTCAGTTTCTCGCACAGTTCCTTGCGGGCGTCGTACAGCCGTCGGCCGAGGCGCATGTCGCGATAGTCGGGATGGACGAAGATGTCCACGCCGTACAGGGTGTCGCCATTGGGGTCGTGGGTGGTGATGTAGCCGTCGCCAATGATCTGCCAGTAGGTGTGACGGTCGCCGTAGTGGCTGTAGTCCACCAGCAGGCTGATGGCGGCGGCCACCACCTTGCCGTTGTCCTCGATGCAGATTTGCCCTTCGGGGAAGCGGGCGATCTGGGAAGCGAACTGCTCGCGGGTCCAGGCGCCATCCATGTTTTGATAAACCAGGTCCATGATTTCCCGGATGTCGCCATAATCGGACAGGCGCAGGTTGCGCAGTTTCAGCCGGTGCTGGACCGGGTGTTCGAGAGTTTTCTCAGCCATGTTCACCGTATCAACTGAAGGTAATCGCGGTAGATGCAGCGGTCCATGACCACCGTCAGGCCCGCTTCCTGCGCCCGGAGCGCTGCCGCTTTGTCAATCACGCCATCCTGCAACCACAACACCGGCCGTTTCAAGGGGATGCAGTCGTCTACGATCTCGGCGACGTGGCGCGATTCCCGAAAAACGTCCACCAGATCCACCGGTTCGGGCAACGCACGCAGGCTGGGATAAGCCTTCTCGCCCAGAACTTCGGTCACCGCCGGATTGACCGGAATGATGCGATAGCCGAAGCCTTGCAGCGCCCGAGCGACGCTATGACTGGGTCGCATCGGCGAGGCGGACAGGCCCACCACGGCAATGGTCTTGGTACGCAGCAGCAGGGCGCGAATTTCATTCGCAGAAGGATTAGCGAAACCGGTGTTCATGCCAGTATGGACTCCCCGGCGTACAAATCCGCCAGCCGTTCGCGCCAGCGCACCACCTGAAACCGCTCGCCGTCCACCATCACTTCGGCGGCGCGCGGGCGGGAATTGTAGTTGGAACTCATGGCAAAGCCATACGCTCCGGCGGAACGCACCGCCAGCAGGTCGCCGGGTTCGACGTTCAATTCCCGGTCCTTGCCGAGAAAATCGCCGGTCTCGCAAATCGGCCCGACCACGTCGTAGCGGTGCGGCTCGCCTTGGGTGCGCGGTTCGACCGGGATGATCGCCTGCCAGGCCGCGTACAAGGCCGGGCGGATCAGATCGTTCATGGCGGCATCCACCACCGCGAAGTTCTTGTCCTCGCCCTGCTTGAGCAGTTCCACCCGCGTCACCAGAATGCCGGCGTTGCCGACGATGGCCCGGCCCGGTTCGATCAGAATCTCGTAGGGCTTGCCGCGCAAGTGTTCCATAAGGGCAGCGGCATGGTCGGCGGGCAGCGGCGGCTCCTCGTCGCGGTAGCGGATGCCCAGCCCGCCGCCAAGGTCAAGATGGCGGATGGGAACGCCCTGCCCTTCCAGTCGGGCCACCAGCGCCAGCACCCGTTCCAGCGCATCCACGAACGGCCTCACCTGGGTCAGTTGCGAGCCGATGTGGCAGTCCACGCCCACCACGTTCAGATGCGGCGAAGCGGCGGCCTGAGCGTAGACCGCCAGCGCCCGGTCAGCGGGGAGGCCGAATTTGTTCTGCTTCAGGCCGGTGGAAATGTAGGGATGGGTGTTGGCGTCCACGTCGGGATTGATGCGCAGGGAAACCGGCGCGCGCTGGCCCCGTTCCGCTGCTACCTGTTCCAGCAGCGCCAGTTCCGCCTCGGACTCGACGTTGAAACAGCGAATGCCGACTTCCAGGGCGCGTTCCAGTTCGTCGCGGCGCTTGCCAACCCCGGAGAACACTACCTTGCCGGGAGCGCCGCCCGCCGCCAGCACCCGCTCCAATTCGCCGCCCGACACGATGTCGAATCCTGATCCCAGCCGGGCCAGGAGATTGAGCACCGCCAGATTGCTGTTGGCCTTGACCGCGTAGCAGACCAGATGAGGATGGTCAGCGAAGGCGTGATCGAACGCGCGCCAGTGCCGCTCGATGGTGGCGCGGGAGTAGATGTAGCAGGGCGTGCCGACCGTCGCTGCGATGTCGGCGACCGGGACATCCTCGGCGAACAACCGGCCGTGGCGATACTCGAAATGATCCATGGCTCAGGGCTTCGTGGGCGGAGGTTGTTCGGACGAGGCCGGTTGCGCAGAAGGTTTGGGCAGATACAGCGGACCTTTCTGGCCACAGCCGGTCAGCAGCGCGGTCAGCAGCAGCCACGCCAGCCACAATCCGGGGCGAAATCGGCGCATTCGGGTTAATCCTCACGGGCGGCGAATCAGGGGTTGCAGTATAACCCGCATCGCGTCGCTGGGCGCGGCTTGACAAGCCGGGACGCTTCGCGGCTAATGCCCTGCAACGCGCTGCCACGGGAATTTGCTCATGACCGATACCCTGTTGACCACTGTCGAAATCGAACCCACGGGCGCCGCCCGCTCCAGCGTGATCTGGATGCACGGCCTGGGCGCCGACGCTCATGACTTTGAACCCATCGTTCCCGAACTGAATCTGCCGGCGCAACTGGGCATCCGCTTCGTCTTCCCCAACGCGCCGATTCGCCCGGTCACGGTCAACGGCGGGATGCGAATGCGCGCCTGGTACGACGTGTTCAGCACCGATCTGCCGCGCCGCGAGGACCCCGATGGCGTGTATGAGTCCGAGCGGGCGATTGTCGCGCTGCTCGAACGGGAGAAACAGCGCGGCGTCCCCGCCGAGCGCATCGTGCTGGCTGGCTTTTCCCAAGGCGGCGCAATGGCGCTGCATACCGGTCTGCGCTACCCGGACCGGTTGGCGGGCATTCTGGCCCTGTCCTGCTACCTGCCTCTGGCCAGCGCGCTGAACAGCGAGCGCCGGCCAGAGAATCAACCGACGCCGATCTTCATGGCCCACGGCGATTGCGACGCCGTCATTCCGATCCGTTACGGCCAGCAGAGCGCCGAGTTGCTGCAAAGACTGGGTTATCGGCTGGAATGGCAGGACTACGACATGGGTCATGAAGTCTGCTGGGAGGAAATCCGCGATGTCGCCAAATGGCTGGGGCGGGTGTTGGCTGTTTTGAGCGCCTGACAAAGTCACCAATGCCCTCGTTAGGCACACAAATCAAGATGCTGCTGAGCGCTATGGCAGGATCAGGGCGAGGATAGGCATAGGGAATTTTCACCTTTATTGGCGTTAGGTCTTGATGGTTATAGTGTTGATCATTTGTGGATGGTAGGTATGATAACCATCATGAACCGCCAAGAACTGATCAAGCGATTGGAAGACGATGGCTGGACGCTGCGTGGGGTGAAGGGTAGCCACCCTATTTACACCCACCCCAGCAAGGCAGGACACCTCAGCGTCCCGCATCCCAAAAAGGACCTGGGCATCGGTTTGGTCAATAAACTCCTCAAACAGGCGGGCTTGGCATGAAATTCATTGTGGCGATTGAACCTGGAACGGAGACTACCGCGTTCGGGGTTGTGATTCCCGATCTTCCGGGTTGTTTCTCGGCTGGCGATACGCTGGATGAGGCGTTGGATAATGCCCGCGAAGCCATCGAGCTGTATTATGAAACCTTGATTGAAGATGGCGGGAGCTTTCCCAAAATGGCGTCGCTGGCCGAACATCAGGCGAATCCTGACTATGCCGGGTGGATTTGGGCTGTGGTCGAGGTTCCGGTCGAACGCTATTTCGGCCCGGCTGAAAAAATCAATATCACCCTCCCACGCCTCCTGCTGGCCAAAATTGATGATTACGCACGGCAAAAGGGCGTCTCCCGCTCCGGGTTTCTGGCCGAGGCCGCCCGTCTGGCAATGCAGTAGGGCCAGAGTGAAGCTGGACATGTCCGGTATATCATGCGGGATCGTGGGATAGGCAGAACTATAGAATCACTTGTT
>CALMNY010000371.1 GCA_937872125.1 uncultured Candidatus Competibacteraceae bacterium
ATCGGGTCCTGCTCACGTCGCTTGCCGCTGAGGAAGTCGTCATTGTCCCCGAAAAAGGTGACGGCTGTAGCGAGTTCCAGCGTCCATGGACCCAAGGCTTTGGAGAGCCCCAGCTCCGGCTTGACGAACCAGCGGTTGGCGCCGACGTTGACCAGCTTGTCGGCGTCGTATTGACCGGAGGGAACGGAAAACTGCACGCTGGCGCCGATGATGATGTCCTGCTGGTAGGACGCCAAGTCCTGGACCGACAGCGCGGGCGCTCCGTACAGGTTGAGCGAGAACCGCAGCAGCGGGTCGCCGAACCCGGAGACTTCGCGTTCCCGAGGCTGACCGGCATAGTCCGCCGTTCCCGAGATCCAGGCATAGGGCAGGATGAGGTCGAACTTGCCGGACTGGCCCCCTACCTCGAACGAACGGGCATAGGCGAAAACGCTGGTATGGGTTTGGAGGTTGGCATTTTCCAGTGGCAGCGCCGGGTCGGTCACCAAACCCCCTTCGGAGTAGCCGTAGCCTGCCAGCAGAAAATTAACCCCGATGGGAATGTTCGAGTACGCCCGTGGCTCGATCTCTTGCGCCCGCACGCCCGCGACGCTGGTCGCAAGCGCCAAGATCAGAAGCGCCGCTTTCCTCCCAGTGGGGCTTGTTGCAAAGCGGATGCGAAACATGCGATCACCCGGACGTTTCGTCAATTCGGCTTTTTCGTGCTCTGGCTGGAGTCCGGGTTCTTGTCCACTTTCATGCCTGGTGGAGTTTTCTGCCAGGGATAGCCCTTCCGGCCCAACTGGTAGCCGTAGTCAAACAGGGCGCGCATATAGGTGGCGTCGAAGTCCTCCTTATGCTCGGCGTTGAAATCCGCGCCGATGTACGCCAGATTGTAGTCCAGCCCATCCTGTTGCGCCGTCGCGTAAATCCGGTACAAATCCCCCAATCCTTGAGATTGGATCAGCGAAGAAATGGCGCGACCGGCGATGGTGAGGGTGCTGCGTTCCACTGCGGCCCAGTCCGGGTCCAGCCGGGCGTTGCGAATGATATAGACGCTCCGTTCCCGTGGAGCGACTTTCACGCCCTGCTGGCGAACCAGGTCGAACAGGCGCGGCGGGTAAAGAAACACCTGGGCCTGGGCGCCGCCGTCCACGTGCATTTCCTGATAGGTTTGGCCGTTCACCTCCACGTCGATCATGACCGGCGGAAACGCGGCGGGAATCGCCGCCGAGGCCAGCAGGATCTTGCGGAACAGATCCAGCGCCTCGGGGGTTCCACTGGCGGCGATCGCGCCCATGTTCCAGACGATCCCTCGGCGGGCGTCCAGATTGGTGGTGCCGATCAACAGCAAGCGCCCCTTTTCCTGGTATTCCCTGGCGATTCGCGCCAGGAACTCGGCATTGATGTAGCGGGAAATCAGCTCGAACAGCGGGCTATTGTCGGCCAGGCCGTCGCTGGTGATCGCCGCCAGCAGACCGCGCGGTTTGAGGATGTTCTGGGGGCCGATGGTGGTATACACCTCGCGCAGCGCGTCGTCCTCTTCCGGTCCCAGGAAGGCGAACGGCGCGATCAGCGCGCCGGTGCTGACGCCGGTGACCCCTTTGAATTCGGGGCGGGTTCCGGTCGCCGACCAGCCGACCAGCAAGCCAGCGCCGAACGCGCCGTCGTCACCGCCGCCGGAAACGGCCAGGAAATTGATCGGCGGCAACGGACCCTGGTGTCCGGTACGGGCTAAATAGGCCTGCTCGCGTTGCACCGAAGCGATGGCGTCCCGGATGAACGGTTCGATGTCGGTCTGGACCCAGTAACGGGCGTTGGGGATGCCGGGAATTTCGGCCCGGGTGGTGTCCTGGGCGGGGACGGCCGCCAGACGGCTGGGCGTGGCGCAACCCTGGAAGAAGAGGAAAACGGTGAGAAGTGCAGTGATGATCCAGGTTTTACGGTACATGGGAATCAACTCGGTTTGCTCGACATTGTCTTGAAACTTGAAACCACCTCAGCGATCCGCGCCGAACTTCTGCCCGGTTGCGGCCAGCACCGCGCGCCAACCGGCGCCATTCAAATCCAGACGTTTATGCTGGCTGACCAGCAACTCGATGGGCACATGGATGAAGGCATCGTGCAGCAGGCCGATCACCAGGCCGGTCTTGCCGGCCATGGCGGCGTGGACGGCGTTGCGGGCGAAGAAGTCGCAGAGAATGGAATCCTCGGCGTCGGCCGGGACGCTGCGGATCAGATAGCTGGGGTCGAAATAGCGCAGCGTGACCGGGATCCCTTCCGCCTTGAAATACTGTTCGATGCGCTCGCGCAGGAACGGGCCGATGTCCTGGAGCTTGACGTTGCCCGAGGCGTCGCGTCCGGCCCCACTGGCCGCCAGCAGTTCCTGGCCGGCGCCCTCGGCCACTGCGATGACCGCGTGCGCCCGTTGGAGGATGCGCTGCTTTAGGGCAGCGAGCAGGCCATTTTCGCCGTCGAGTTGCAGCGGCAGTTCGGGGATCAGGGTGAAGTTCACATCCTGGCTGGCGACCGTGGCGCCGGCGACGATGAAGCCGGCGTGACGGCCCATCAGCTTCACCAGGGCGATGCCGTTATGGACGCTGTGCGCCTCGGTATGGGCGCAGTGCAGCACTTTGGCTGCTTCCTCGACCGCCGTCAGGTAGCCAAAAGTGCGCGAGACGAAGGCCACGTCGTTATCAATGGTCTTGGGGACGCCGACCACGGCCAGGGCATAGCCGCGCCGCTGCGCTTCCTGGAACAGCGCGTTGCCGCCGCGCTGGGTGCCGTCGCCGCCGATAGTAAACAGGATGTTCACGCCGCGCCGGATCAGATTATCCACGGCGATCCCGACATCTACCGGGCCGCGCGAAGTGCCGAGCACGGTGCCGCCGTCTTTGTGGATGTCGTGAACGAATTGCGGCGTCAGCACGAACGGCTCCCGGCCGCGCGCCGGGTCGAGGCCCTGGTAACCATCGCGGAAGCCGATCACGTCCTTCACCCCGTAGCCGTAGTACAGCTCCAGGAACAGCGAACGGATGACGTCGTTCAGGCCAGGGCACAGTCCGCCACAGGTGACGATGCCGACGCGGGTTTGTGCGGGATCGAAAAACAAGTGGGCGCGTGGTCCGGCCAACTCAAACAGAAGTTCCTCCTCCTCTGGCGCGTCGGGGTCGTGGATGAGTCGGGAAGACACGCGGACCCGGTCGCTGATGGTGCGTCGCTGGGGGGATGGGAAGCGGGCTTCGCCCAGGGTGGTGATGTTCATGAATCGGCCTCTTGGATGCTTGCGTCGTGCGCCCACTGGGTGAGCAG
>CALMNY010000372.1 GCA_937872125.1 uncultured Candidatus Competibacteraceae bacterium
CTGGAAGGCGGCGATGGCGCGATACTCCTGCTCCAGTTTGGCCGGGATGCTCAGATAAATCGGCAGCAGCCGGCTGTAGATTTCGACATTCTTCGCAATCGGCGTATGGCGATGGGTCGCACCGACCATCCCGGCGATCACGTTCAGGGAATCCACGCGGCCCAGCGCGTAGAGACCGAGCACCGCCGCGCCCAGGCAGGAACTCTCGAAACTCTCCGGCACCACCACCTCGCGATTGAAAATATCGGCCATCATCTGTCGCCACAGACCGGAGCGGGCGAAGCCGCCGGTGGCCTTCATCGTTTGGGTGGGGCCGATCAGCGCCTCCACAGCGGGCAGAATGCTGTAGAGGTTGAAAATCACCCCTTCGAGCACGGCGCGGATCAGGTGCTCCTTGTGATGATGCATGGCCAGTCCGAAGAAGGAGCCGCGCAGGTTGGCGTTCCACAGCGGCGCGCGCTCGCCGGCCAGATAGGGATGGAACAGCAGCCCCTCCGCGCCGGGCGTGACCCGTTCGGCGATGCGGGTCAGCACTTCGTAGGGATCGATGCCCAGCCGTCTGGCCGTTTCCACCGCCGACGCCGTCAACTCGTCGCGCACCCAGCGAAATACGATGCCGCCGTTGTTGACCGGACCGCCGATCACCCAGTGCCGGTCGGTGAGGGCGTAACAGAAGGTGCGCCCGGACGGGTCAGTCAGGGGTCGATCCACCACCGTGCGCATCGCGCCGCTGGTGCCGATGGTGACGGCGACCTCGCCCGGCCCGATGGCGTTGACCCCCAGATTGGAGAGCACGCCGTCGTTGGCCCCGACCACGAACGGGGTGGTCGGCAACAGACCCAGTTCCCGCGCCAACTCCGGTTCCAGCCCGGCCAGATGGAACGTCGTCGGCACGGGTTCGGCCAGCCGTTCCGGGGTGACGCCGGCGACTTCCAGCGCCCCGGCGTCCCAGTCCAGTTGGGACAGATTGAACAGGCCGGTGGCCGAGGCGATGGAATAATCCACCACGTAGCGTTTGAACAGCCGGAAGAACACGTATTCCTTGATGCCGATGAAGCGCGCCGCGCGGGCGAACACCACCGGCTGTTCGCGCCGCAACCAGACCAGCTTGGCGAGCGGCGACATGGGATGGATCGGCGTGCCGGTGCGCTGGTAAATCGCCAACCCGTCCCAGTCGTTTTTGATGCGCTCGGCCCACTCTGTCGCCCGGCTGTCCGCCCAGGTGATGCTGCGGGTGAGCGGCTTGCCGGCTCCATCCACCGCGATCAGGCTGTGCATGGCGGCGCTGAACGCCACGCAGACCACGTCGCCCGGCGCGGCGTGGGCCTTGCGCACCGCTTCCCGGATGGCGGTCAGCACCGCGCGGTAAATTTCCTCCGGGTCCTGCTCCGCCGCCGCCGGGGTCGGCGTCAGCAGCGGGTACTCGACTGCGTGGTGGGCGATCACCCGTCCGTCGGTGTCGAACACGACGGCCTTGGTGCTGGTGGTGCCGATATCGACACCGACGATTTGGTTGGACATCGTTCGATCCTCCCTCGCCTTAGACAAATGCCGCCAGGATCATGATGAAGATGATCCCGACCACCGAAATAAGGGTTTCCAGCACCGTCCAGGTCTTGAAGGTCTCGACGACTGTCATGTTGAAGTACTGCTTCACCAGCCAGAACCCGGCGTCGTTGACGTGGGACAGGATCAGCGACCCCGCGCCGGTCGCCAGCACCAGCAGTTCCTTGTTGACGCCAGGAACCAGGTTGACCAGCGGAGCCACGATGCCCGCGCCGGTGATGGTGGCGACGGTGGCGGAACCGGTGGCGATGCGGATCAAACCCGCCACTACCCAGGCGAGCAGGATGGGAGAGAACTGGGTCTGCACCGCGAGATGGCCGATGGCGTCGCCTACGCCGCTGGCGACCAGCATTTGCTTGAAGCCGCCGCCCGCGCCGATGATCAGGATGATCGCCGCCGTGGGCGCCAAACTCGCGTCGAGGAACTTGAGCACCTGCTTGCTATTGAAACCCCGGGCGTAGCCGAAGGTGTAGGTCGCCAGCAACAACGAGGCCAGCAGCGCAGTGATCGGGTGGCCGATGAAGTCCATCCACAACCGGAACAGGTGTTTGTCGTCGAACGCGACATCGGCGAAGGTCTTGAGCAGCATCAAAAACACCGGCAGCAACACGGTCACCAGGGTGATGCCGAAACCGGGCAGATCCCGCCCTTCCGGTTCATGAGCCAATTGATCCATCAGTTCCTGCGAGGGCGAGCCGGGAACGTACTTGGAGATGAAGTTGCCGAAAATCGGGCCGGCGATCATGGCGGTCGGCAGGCCGACCAGCAGGCCGTAGAAGATGGTCTTGCCGATGTCGGCGCCGAAGATGCCAATCGCCAGCAGCGGACCGGGATGCGGCGGAACCAGCCCATGCACCACCGACAGGCCGGCGAGCAGCGGCATGCCGATCTTGACGATGGAGATGCCGGTGCGCTTGGCGACGATGAACACCAGCGGGATCAGCAGCACGAAGCCGATCTCGAAAAACAGCGGAATACCGACCAGAAAGGCGGCGAACATCATGGCCCAATGGACGCGCTCCTGGCCCAGGGCGCGGATCAGGGTGCGCGCGATTTGGTCCGCGCCGCCGGACTCCGCCATCATCTTGCCCAGCATGGTACCCAGCCCGAGCACGATGCCGACAAAGCCCAGCACACCGCCGAAGCCGTCCTGGAAGGATTTCATCACCTTGTCCACCGGCATCCCGGAGGTCAGGCCGAGAAAGCCGGCGGCAAGGGTGAGGGCGATGAAGGGATGCACCCGGAACTTGGTGATCAACAGGATCAGCCCGATGATGGCGATCAGGGCGTCCCATAATAAAAATGTTTCATGACTGAGACCGAACATGAACCGTTCCTCCGTTGGCGGGTGGGAATAGGGGATCGAGCAACCAAACCGTGACCATGCGATGAAGATGATCGAGTAACCGGACCATGGCCACGAAAATAATGTAGTAAAATTACTAATAAATAACAAGTAGTATTTTTTCCATATAAAACAAATAAACAAAGTTATTTTTCGCGGCGATGGCACGATTATTGGTAGTATTGCTACCGACAAACTTCATTATTTATGGTATAAAAACTACATCAACATCAGGCGGTACCCCGAACCTGCTCATCGAGGGATTTCATGGCCGATTTCAACGACGTTCAGAGTATGTCTTCCGGCGCTCCCGCCCGCCCGCCGGAGCCCGCCCGTGGCGAACGGGAAACCGCCGCTCCTCTACTGGCCCAGATCGAAGCTGCGCGGGAACGGCTCAGCAAGGCCGAACAGCGCGTCGCCGATTACGTACTCGGCTACCCGGATGACATCATGAATCAATCCATTGGGGCGCTGGCGGGACGCATCGGCGTGAGTCAGCCGACCGTGGCGCGGTTCTGTCTCGCGCTGGGCTTTACCGGTTTCAAGGAATTCAAGCTGCGCCTGGTGCAAAGTCTGGCCGGAGGGGTGCCGTTCGTGCATCGCGACGTCGGCGTCGGCGACCCCGCGTCCGCGCTGGTCGCCAAGGTGCTGGATCGAACCATCGCGGCGTTGATGCGGGTGCGCAACGAACTGGATGCGGTGGCGCTGGACCAGGCCATTCACCTGCTGGCGAACGCGCGGACCATCGAGTTTTATGGCGCGGGCAATTCCGGCATCATCGCCGCCGACGCCCAGCACAAGTTTTTCCGCCTGGGCGTGCCGACGGTGGCCTACGCGGACGCGCACATTCACGGCATGGCCGCCACTCTGCTCCAACCGGGCGATGTGGTGATGGCGATCTCCAACACCGGCCGTACTCGCGACCTGTTGCGCAGCGTCGAATGCGCGCGCCAAGCGGGGGCGGACGTGGTGGGCATCACGGCCAGCGGTTCGCCGCTCGCCAAACTCAGCACGGTGGCGCTGTGCGCCGACGTCGAGGAGGACCCGGACGTCTATTCGCCGATGACCTCGCGGATCGCCCATCTGGCGATCATCGACGTGCTGGCGGTGGGAGTCGCGCTAAGCCGTGGGCCAGGGTTGCTGGCCCGCTTGGAAAAAGCCAAGCAGAGCCTGCGGGAGCGGCGCGTGCCCCGCCACAAGACGAGCGCTTCGCGAACCGTCGGAGCGCCAAGCGCCGAGGCCGGGACGAACCGAGGTTCGAGTCAGTAAGCCGCTCGCGCAGGCCACGCCCGCCCGGACGCCACCGCTTGTTGCCTTGGTTGATCATGCCGCCTGTCCTGGCACGGCGGTGCTGGGCAACGTCTCAGACTACCCAGCGGTACGACCCGCGGAACCCTCGTCCGGAAGACAAACCGACCTTTCGGGTGGGGTACTGACGGTTCTCCGCCGCACAGACTTCGTGCGGCCTCGCCGGAACACCGGATCGCCCCCTGGACGACCGGTCACCGGGTCGGAAAGACTCGGCTCCCGCTCAGGAGGGTACCGTCACCGTCGGCGCCAAACCCATGCGCTTGACCCGCCGAGCGAATTTGCGGTCATCGAAGGAAGCCATGCCGTCGCAGTTCCGATCGCTGGCATGGTGCAGGGCATCCGCCAGATCGAGTCCAGCCGCATAGTGAGCGAGCGCTTGCCGCACCGCATCATGATCCTCGACGCGCACGTGAGGCAGGGCCAGCACGTGGTGCAAGACGGCGCTGATTTCAGCCGCGGAAAAGCCATAGTAGCCCCGCATCACCCATTCGAGTTCCAGCAGAACGGTCTTGCAGACCATCACCGGCGGACCGGATTCAATCAGACGGCGGGCGGCCCCGTGCTGTTTCTGTGCGGCCTCGTCACCGGCGTCCTGGATGTAGTAGCGGGCCAGGATGTTGGTGTCCAGGCCGATCATGGTTTCAACAGGAGGGCGGGGTCAAAGTCGGCCGGGACGGCGGGCCGTTGGCTTTTGAGCATCCCGAAGCCACCGGCAGGCACCT
>CALMNY010000373.1 GCA_937872125.1 uncultured Candidatus Competibacteraceae bacterium
GCGGCGCGCTGGCGTTCGGTGTCGGCGCGCTGGCATTCGGCTTCGGCGCGCTGGCGTTCAGCTTCGGCGCGCTGGTCCAGCTCAAGGAAGGTTTCAAACCGGCGCCCGTCCGGGCGGTACAGCACCAGGTCGTTGCCCTCCAGCGTGAAGCGAATCCCCAGGCGCGGGCTGATCCAGTCTGCCATCTTGGCAACGGCTTCCAATTGATCGTTTTGGCGCAGCCAGCCACGCAGTTCGCCGCGATCCGGGTCGTATTCGTAATACTCTTCGACGCCGTAGCGTTCATAAAACTGGCGCTTGCGTCTCATCTCGGCTGGGGTGTTGCCCGGCGAGAGCACCTCGAACACCACGTGCGGGGGGAGATGATCTTCCCGCCATTGCAGATAGGACCCGCGATGGCCCGGCGGCCGCCCAAACACCACCATGGTGTCGGGCGCCGCCCGGATTTTGTTATTCCCCTCGACCGGATACCAGAGCAGATCGCCGGCTACAAACACATCGGGCCGGTCAGCGAACAGCGCGGCGACTCCGCCTTGAATAGTGACAATGTAGGTGAATTGCCGGGTGTTGTCGGCCATGGGTTTGCCGTCGCTGTCGGGATAGATGACCTCGGTGCGGAGGGCAGGGTCGGGTCGAGAGGCTATACCGGGCAGCGCTCGCGCTGGCGGGATTGGCGGATGGTGGGTCGCAGTGACAGTCATAACGAGATTCTCCGGAGTTCGGTTCTGACCTGTTCAACCATGGCGCGGCGCCGCTCAGCCCGCGTGGCGGGCGATGTACGCTTTGATTGCCGCCACATCCGGATTCATCACCTCGAATCGTTGTGGCAGCGCCTCAAGATGTTCGTAACCCGCCGGGCATTCGGGCGGGCGACCCAAGGCTTCGAGGATGGAATCCTCGAACTTGACCGGCAGGGCGGTTTCCAGACAGAGCAGCGGCACGCTGGCCTCGCGATAGTCCAGCCCGACTTTGACGCCATCGGCGGTGTGGGTGTCAATAATGATTCCGGATTCCTCGTACACCCGGCGAATGGTGTTCATGCGGTTCTGGTGGGTGCTGGCGCCGGAGACAAAGCCGGATTCCCGGACCGTCTGGAAGTAGGGAGTGGCGGACAGGTCGAAATAGCCCTGCGCGTCCACTTGCCGCCACAACGCGCGCACCACCGCCGGATCGCGGTCAACCATGTCGAAGATGAAGCGCTCAAAGTTGGAGGCTTTGGAGATATCCATCGAAGGGCTGCTGGTGTGCGCCACTTGCTCGGTGGAGCGAACCCGATAGACGCCGGTGCGGAAGAATTCATCCAGAACGTTGTTTTCGTTGGTGGCCAGAATCAGCCGGCGGATCGGCAGGCCCATCCGTTTGGCGATGTAGCCGGCGCAGATGTTGCCGAAATTGCCGGACGGCACCGCAAACGAAACTTCCTGATCGTCGCGTTCGGTTACCGCCAGCCAGCCCTTGAAGTAGTAGACGACCTGGGCCGCTACCCGCGCCCAGTTGATCGAGTTGACCGTGCCGATGGCATAGCGGGCTTTGAACTCGGCGTCGTTGCTGACCGCCTTGACCAGGTCCTGGCAGTCATCGAACACGCCCCGCACCGCGATATTGAAAATGTTGGGGTCTTGCAGCGAGAACATTTGCGCGGTCTGGAACCGGCTCATCTTCTGGTACGGCGAGAGCATGAACACCCGGATGCCGCGCTTGCCGCGCATGGCATATTCGGCGCTGGAGCCGGTGTCGCCGGAAGTCGCGCCGAGGATGTTGAGATGGCCGCTGGTCTGGAGCAGGGCGTATTCAAACAGATGGCCGAGCAGTTGCAGGGCGATGTCCTTGAACGCCAGGGTCGGGCCGTTCGACAGGCCCAGCAGCCAGACGCCATCAAGCAATGGCGTGACCGGGGTGATCGCCTCGGTGCGGAAAGCCGCCACCGTGTAGGTGTGATCCATCAGCGCGCGCAGATCGGCGGCGGGAATGTCGTCGGCGAATTTTTGCAGGATGGCGAACGCCAGTTCCGGGTAGGACAGGCCACGCCAGCTCGCCAACTCGGCGGGCGCGACGGTCGGATAGGCCTCTGGAACGGTCAGACCGCCATCGGGCGCCAGGCCGCCCAGCAGGATGTCGGAAAAGGTGGCGGGGGCCATGCCGCCCCGGGTGCTGACGTAGCGCATGAGGAAATCCTTGGGAGTCGCGAAGGGCAAGGGGTTGCGGGGATGGTCGCTATTGTACCCTTCCGCGTTGCCAAAGACGCTGACCCAACCGCTAAGCCGATGGCGCGTCGCCGGCCGACACGACAAGCAGTCGTTGCGCGATTTCCCTGGCCCAGGGGTTGATCTCGCCGTAAATCTTGATCAACCGGCCTTGCGAAGCCCGAAACAGCAGTTTGGCGCGGACATTGTCCACGGAGTTGTCGTACACATAGGTGCGGTCCGCCAGCCAGGTTACCACCGAACAATACGCCAGCGATTTGGTGTAGCGACTGATGATCTTGCGAATCGGCACATCATGGCCGCCCTCCATGACCCGCATGGCGACCCGCTTGGCGTTAATGGAAGGGTCATCGGTGCCGACGAAAAACAGCCGGACGAAAAAGCCGGCTTCCCCCGCCCGGCGAATGAAATCCAGCTTGTCCCGCGTGGACAGAACGGTCTCAAAGGCCAGACTGCGGCCTTCCGCCAGGCAATCCTCGCGAATCTCGGCGGCTCGTTGCGCCGCCTGGATGACCGCGTCCGGGGCGTTCCAGTCGCCGAATTCATCGCGGGCGATGAAATCCGGGTTGACGTAGACGCAGCCGTCCATCCATTCGTGCATCAGCAACTGTTGGGTAATCGAGGTTTTGCCGGAACCGTTGGGGCCGGCAACCACGATCAGCCGGGGCTTTTCGCTGTCAGTCATGCCTGGGGCTGAAATGGCGGGTTAATCGCCATGATTTCGGCCCGCAAGCGGACCATGAGTTGTTCGCGCGCCGCCTGGGCGTGCTTGCGCGCTTCCACCGCAACCGCCTCCATCAAGGCGTCGAGTTGCTCGTCGGAGGGTTCGTGGATGATGTCATTCAAATCGAAGGGTAATGGTTTCATCGCTGGCTCCAGAATCGATCAACTGTGGATGGAAGGCCGTTCACTGCTGTGACCGCCTACGATTCATTTTAACTCAAGCCACTGGTAGAGAGTGGAGCGTTGGAGCCAGTTTTGCTGAAGTGGCGAAAGGTTGCCGGTTGATGGCGAAGCCCTTTCGCCTTTCGCCTTTAGCCTTTCGCCTTCGCCATTTCCGCCAGGACCAACTGCGTCCATGCCCCGGAGCCGGGCAGATTCTGGCCGCCGTCGGCGACGATCAGCGTCCCGGTGATGTAGGACGCCAGCGGCGAGGCCAGGAACACGCTGAGTTGCCCGATGTCGTCCGGCGTGCCGAAGCGGCCCAGCGGGATCATTCTCTTGAGTTTGTCGATGCTGCCTTCCGGCACCAGTCGGCGCACGCCCTCGGTGCCTTCAATCGGACCAGGAGCAATGCTGTTGCAGCGGATGCCGAACCGGCCCCATTCCAGCGCCAGATTGCGCATCATGTTATCAATGCCGGCCTTGGCCGCGCCGACGTGAGCCTGGAGCGCGTAGGGCATGAACGCCTGGCCCGCCGAGATGAAGATAATATTGCCCTTGGTTTCCTTCAGTTGCTCGAACGCCGCGCGGCAGGTGTGGAAACTGCCCAGCAGGTCAATGTCAATCACCGACTTGAAGCCGTTGGGGCTGATTTGTTCAGCGGGCAGAGGGAAGTTGCCGGCGGCCCCGCAGACCAGGGTATGGATCGGCCCGAGTTCCTCGCGGCAACGTTGCATGGCCGCTTCCAGCGCCGCGTAGTCGCGCACGTCGGCGGAATGGGTGGAGACCCGCGCGCCGAGCGCCCGCAGTTCCGCCCCCGCCGCATCGAGTTTTTCCTGCGCCCGGCCCACGATGCCGAGATTCGCCCCAACCGCCGCGAAGTTGCGGGCGATGCCGAGGTTGATGCCGCTGCTGCCGCCGGTGATGAAGACGGTTTTGCCCTGGAACAGGTCTTTGGCGAAATAGGAG
>CALMNY010000374.1 GCA_937872125.1 uncultured Candidatus Competibacteraceae bacterium
ATCGAGGCTGATGAAACCGGCATCGGCAAGGGCCGGGTGCTGGCCGGACTGGCGCAGTGGGCTTGGCGGGAGCGGCGGCTGGTGCTCTTTCTCACCGAAAAGCCCAACCTGTTTTCCGATTTCTACCGCGACCTGACGCACACCGGGGGCGCGGCCCAGGCCCGTCCGGTGATCCTGAACGAGGGCGTGGCGATCAAGGACACCGAACGCGGCCACACCCTGCTGCGGCCCACCCTGGCGGGCGAACTCCGGCGCTGGATCGACGCCGGCGCGCTGCCACCGAACTGCAACCTGGTGCTGGCCACCTATTCGCAGATCAACCGGCCGTGGTCCCAGTGCCCCAAGGCCCGCTGGCTGCTGGCCATCGCCGAGCGGGAGCGCCCGCTGGTCATCGCCGACGAGTCGCACAACGCCGCCGGCGGTTCGAACACGTTCGAGAACGTGCGCGCCCTGGTCGCGGCCGCCTCGGGCGTGGTGTTTTCCAGCGCCACCTACGCCAAGCGCCCCGACAACCTGGAACTGTACGCGCCGGTGCTGCCCGCGCCCTACCGCCGCGACTGCCTGACCGAACTGCTGCACGCGGGCGGCGCGCCGCTGCAGGAAGTGTTCTCCCAGATGCTGGCCGAGGACGGCGTTCTGGTCCGCCGCGAGCACGATCTCAGCCAGATCGCGTTTCGCACCGCGCCGGACCGCCGCCGCGAAGCTCGCAACCGCGACCTCGCCGACCGGCTGGCCGGCATTCTGGAACAAATGGCCTACCTCGGCGGCGACATTCAGGCCATGATCAACGAGGAGAACCAGCGGCTGGCCGAGGCGCTGGGCGACAGCGACGAACGCCGGGGCGCGCGGGCGGGCTTGCAGTCGATGAACTTCGGGTCGCGGCTGTACCAGCTCAACCGGTTGTTCCTGCTGGCGCTCAAGGTCGATCACGCCGTGGAGTTCGGGTTGGGTGAACTCCAGGCCGGTCGCAAGCCGGTGTTCGTGCTCGAGCACACCCTGGAAACCCTGCTGCGCGAGGTGATCACCAACCGGTTCGACGACCGGAGCGATGCGCTCGGCGACGACGACCCTCCCGAACGGCCCGCCGCGCCCGATCCCCAACCGACGACCACGCGCCTGCCACTGGAGGATGCCGCACCGGAACCCGGCGCGGCGCACGCTCCGTCCGACACCTATCCCGCCCTCCACTTCCGCGATGCGCTGCAACGGGTGCTGGACCGGATGATGACCCTCACCCGCCGCGACCGCTACGGCGGCGCCACCCAGGAACCGATCCACGCGCCCGAGCTGTGGGCCTTGCACGCCCACATCAGCCGGCAGATCGCCCGGTTCCCCGATCTGGAACTGTCGCCGCTGGATCGGGTGCGGCAATCCCTCGAACAGCACGGCTACCGGTGCGGCGAACTGTCGGGACGGCAGTTCTGGCTGCGGCTCGAGCCGGGCGCCGCCGGCGAGGGGCGGATGGTGGTCCAGCCGCGCCCGGCGGAGGATCGCAGCGATCTGATTTTTCGCTTCAACACCGATCAGTATCAGGCCCTGATCCTGACCCGCTCGGGGGCGACCGGCCTGAGCCTGCACGCCCGCGCCGACGTGCCGGGCTGGAGTTCGGCGCCCCGGGCGCTGTTCGAACTGCAAATCCCGCAGAACGTGGCCGAGCGCATCCAGTTCTGGGGCCGGGTCAACCGCCGGGGCCAGTGCGCGCCGCCCGTGGTGGTCACCCCGACCACCGGCCTGCCGGGCGAGGTGCGGCTGATCGCCATGCAGAACGCCAAGCTGCGGCAACTGTCGGCCAACACCACCAGCAGTCAGGACAACGCGGCGCTGGCGCGGACCATCCCGGACCTGCTCAACGCCATCGGCAACCGGGTCGCCCGCGACTGGGCGGCCCAGAATCCGGCCGAGGCGCTGCGGCTCGACGCCGCCGTGTCCCGGGAACGGGATGGGTTGCCGCTGTGGTACGTCAACCGGGTGATGAGCCGGATTCTGCTGTTCCCGGTGGACCAGCAGGAGCGGTTGCTCGATCAATGGAGCGGCAACTACGCCGGCATTCTGGAGCATTACCGCAGTCAGGGCCTGCATCCGTTCCGCACCGCCGAGGCCGACTGGCGCGCCGAAACCGTCGGCCAGCAGTTGTTCGAGGGCACGGCGGCGGCGGACCCCGACAGCGTGTTCCTGGCGCCGATTTACTACACCACCGTGCAGTATGACGAACGCTTGAATCCGCTGAGCGGCGAGCGGGTGCAGCGCCTGCTCGACCGGGGGGCGGCTCGCTACGACGCGGCGGCCACCCGGGCGGAGTTCGTCGCCGTGCAGGCGCGGCGCCTCCAGCAGGCGACCCAGCCGCACGGCCGCTTCCCCGGCGTGGCCAGCGTCGAGGAGGGCCTGGCCGCGCCCGACGACAACCCGGTCAAGACCGTGCATCAGGCCTTGCAGGTGATCGCCCGTTTTCTCGATGCGGTGCAGATCGGTACGACGCTGGAATGGTACGACGCCCGGTCGCCGGTCGAGCCGGCGGACGGCGCGGACCCGACCGAAACGGTCCTGCGGCGCGGGCGGGTGGTCGAGATCGATCCGCCGTTGGAGAAAGGCGCCCACCTGGCGGGTCAGTATCTGGTGCGGCTGGCTCTCCCCGGCGAGCCGCGCCTGGTGACCCGGTCGGTCTACGGCCTGCACCAGGCCGACTACGCCGTCAGTCCGACCCCGCTGCGGCTGGAGGACTTCGACCGGGCCGAGCGCGGTCTGGTGCGGCGCCGGCGCCACCTGCTCACCGGCAACCTGTACGCCGCCCTGCAACTCGCCACCCGCGAGAATCTGGGCCGGCCGCAACTGTTCACCGACGCCGAGGGCCAGCGCCAGCGCGGCGTGCTGCTGCACGCGGACTACACCCTGACCGAACTGCGCGACCAGCCGGTCCTGCTGCGCGGTCCCGCCGTGCTGGCGGCGTGCGTGGCGCACGCGCTCCAGCAGCGCCCGCTGCCGCTCACCGTCCTGATCGCCCAGACCGACGACGGCGGCCATCCGCTCCAGTTCGACCGGCGGCGGGATTTCGTGCTGGAGGTCGAGGCGGACGCGGTGCGGCTCAGCATCCCCGGCGCGCACGCCCGCAACGCGGTCCTGTTGCATTCCCAGGCCTGGCGGGCGTTGCCGCTGGCCGGCGAGCCGCTGGCCGGCGACCGCGCCGTCATGACGATGCGGATCGAACCGGCGGATCGCGCCGCTGTGCTCGCCGTTTTGGGGGAAACGTTCGCCTGGTACGCGCCCGCCAAATACCGGGACTGGTATAACACCCAGCACGAGCCGTCGGCCACGCCCCGTTCCGAAAGCGCGGTCGCACGCGGCGAGCCGGCGCGCGCGGCGCCCCCACCCCGGCCTTGAGCCGAACATCGATCCTACCCGGCTTCCGCCGCCACCCACCCGGAGCGAACTCCATGAACTTCTTACCGATCGGTCCCGAATTCACCGACCTGGTCGGCCAAACGCTGTCCCTGGCCGAGTTTCACCGAGCGTTGGGCATCGCCCCCCCGCTGGCGCCCGGCGAGGAAATCACCTGGGTGGGGCTGGATGCCCGAACCGAGACCGGGATCAACGCCCTGCTCGCCTGTTACGATCCTGCGGTGGAGGGCGAGCCGTTCGACGTGACGCTGGCCGTGTACGAAACCGTGCAACAGCGCGATCCCGCCGGCCACGACCGGGGGATGGCTCGCCAACGGCGGGCGGTACTGGAACTGGTTCGGGAGGCCGGATCGCCCGACCGGCTGCGGGTGACCGCCGCCGCCGTGCCGGAGTCGGATCGGGAACGACCGCTGGTCGAGGTGCTGCGGGAACTGCGGAGTGTGCTGGCGTCTTGGCCGAACGAGCGGTCCAACCGGCTGGCGTCCGCCCCCTCCGAGCCGGAACCGTGAGGGCGGCTCGACCGCGCTCTTCTGTCGTTCCCCCCTTCAAGCTGGCCGGGGTGGGGAACGACTCATCGGCGGATTGACTCACTGACTTATTGACTTACTTGCTCATTGACTCACAACGACGCCAGCATGGTCGCCATCTCGCGCACGCTGATGGCTTCGACGCCGTCCGCCACCGGATAGCGCTCCTCGCCGGAATAGACGACAAAGGCCTTTGCCGGCTTCAGATCCTGGCGGGCGTGGTGGAAACCCCGTTCGAGCTTCGCCGCCAGGCCGCGCTTGATTTCGATGGCCCATCGTTCTCCGTCCGGTCGTTCCAGCACCAGATCAATTTCCGCGCCGACGGCCGTCCGATAAAACAGCGGTTGCGTTCGCCACGGCAGTACCGCCAGCAGATTTTCCAGCACGAATCCTTCCCAACTGGCCCCGATCACCGGATGGCCGGCCAGTCGATCCAGCGTCTCGATATTCAGCAGAGCGTGCAGCAAACCGCTGTCGCGCACGTAAACCTTGGGCGCTTTTACCAGCCGCTTGCCGAGGTTGGCATGGTAGGGCGGCAAGCGCCGCACCAGCAGTAGATCGACCAGGAGATCAATATAGCGCGTCACGGTCTGGGTGCTGATCGCCAGGGCACGGCCCAGTTCCGAGGCGTTCAGCAGGCCCCCCTGGTGATGGGCCAGCATGGTCCACAGCCGTTCCAGAGTCTCGGCCGGGATGCGCGGGCCGAACATCGGCACGTCCCGTTCGAGAGTGGTGCGAATGAAGTCCTTGCGTCGCGCCAGACTTTCGGCGTCATCCACGGCGAGATAGTGATTCGGGAAGCCGCCGCGCAGCCACAATTGTTCAAGCCCCGGGCGTTGCGCGTCAACTTCGAGCACCGTCAGCGGCGTGAGATTCACATAGGCGATGCGTCCGGCCAGGCTCTCACCCGACTGGCGCAGCAGATCAATGGACGCCGACCCTAGAATGAGAAACCGCCCGACGCCTTTGCTCTTGCGGCGACCCGCGTCGATAACACCCCGCAGGGTCTGGAACAGTTCCGGCATCCGATGGATTTCATCGAGAATCACCAGCCGGTCTTCGAATCGCTCCAGGTACAGGCGCGGGCTGGCCAGCTTGGCGCGGTCCTCCTGATCCTCCAAATCGAGATACAGCGCATTCCGCTGCTCGCCGAGCATCCGCGCCAGCGTCGTCTTCCCAACCTGGCGTGGACCGATCAGGGCGACGGCGGCCTGACGATTCAGGGCGGACTGGACGATGGAAGCGGCATGTCGCTGGATTAACATTGCAAATCTTCTTCGAGATGGAAGAAATGCAATAATATAAATTGATTGGCCAATAGGCCAGACCCACCTTCCCGTGAAGGAAACCAGAAATAAAGTAAGCCGGTAACAACGCTTGCTGGCTGAGTGACACCCCAACATAGCCGCCGATACATCGCAAACCCGCTACGCTTTCGATTGTGGCGCCACCAATTGGCCGAAACCGCGCCCGTCCAGGCGCGCGACCAGGTACAAACCCGGCAACGCGCAGTGATCGTGGGCGGTCTCGAACACCCGCAGCCGCCGATCCAGTTCATCAAAGTTCATCGTGCGGATGGCCTCGGCGCGGTCTGCGCCAGCCAGCCGTCCAGGGCCTGGGCATTGAGGGCGAGATACTCGTCCAGCACGGCGTGGAGCGAGTCGGCCGCCAGCCGCCAGCCCTGGCGCGCGGCCTCGGCGTTCACCAGCGCCCACAAGCCGGCCAGGAGGCGCGCGCCGCGCTCCGAACCACAGTCCCGCTCGCGCTCGGCCAGCGCCACCTGCGCCTCGATCTGGCGCAGCAGATCGCCGCCCAGGCGCGGTACGTCCCGAATCCGGCCGAAGTGGGCGAGGTACAGCGCGGGCGGCTGCAAGGCCAAAATCCGGCCCACCGACGCCTGCATGGCCGCCGGGTCGAACTGGGTGGGCGCGATGGCGGGCAGGATCGAGGCACGGCCATCCACATCCAGCTCGCGCAAGGAGATGCCGAAGGCCTCGCCAGCAAAGAGGCCGCCACTGTGGGTATCGAGCAGGCTCAGGTGGTGGCGGGCATGACCGGGGGTGTCCAGACACACCAAAGTGCGGCCACCGAGGTCAAGAGTATGACCATCGCCGGCGGCGAGGATGCGCTCGACCGGCACCGGTACTAACTCACCATACAACTGTTCGGCTGCATCCGCGCCGTAGACGGCCTGGACGGCGGCGAACAACGGCGCCGGGTCGGCCATGTGCCGCACCCCGCGCGGATGCACCACCAGCCGGGCTTCGGGAAAGGTCTGCATCATCGCCCCGGCCCCGCCGGCGTGATCCAGATGGACGTGGGTCAGGAAGACGTAATCGACGCGGGTCAGCGGCAGTCCCAGGCTCCGCAAGGCGTCCAATACCCGCGGCAGGCAGGCGTTGGTGGCGGTGTCCACCACGGCGACCCGGCCGCCTTCGACGAGGAGATAGATCGCGGCGAGTTGGGGGCGGAGGTAGCCGGCGTCCACGGCATAAATGCCGGGTTCGTAACACAACAGTTCGATCATAGGCGTTCGGGCAACACGGGGAGACCGGCAGATAGTAGTTCGATCCCTCCCAAGTCACCACTGACTCGGTCGGGGTCCGGCACGGGCCGATTCGGATCGACGGGCGTTGTGGATTATCGCCAAGATTCCAATCCAAGATAGAGTGTTCCATCCGTTTTTTTGGTGACTGAATGCCGGCACGGCGCGCCGTCAGGCTGGAGGAAGATGAAGAGATGTTCGATCCGACCCAGAAGACTTTGGCTTTGGATTTTGCCCGCGCGCTCGTGCGCGGAGACTACCCCGCCGCCCACGCGATGTGCAGCCGGCGGCTTCAAGCGCGTCTGGACATAACGGCGTTACATGAGCAGTTCGAGCGCATGATTCCGCTCGACTGGGGTCCGGTGGACCCGATCGAGTTGGAAGACCGCGATGAATGGCCGTTCGTCTACGTCGTCCTGGGGGGCGCTGTCTATTCGGAGGCCATCATCATTGAATCGTTTACCCTGGAAGATGGACAGGCCAGGATCGACGCCGTCGAATTCGGACGGCCTTAGGGGTGGCGAAAGTCGTCCGCGGGGTGGGCGACCCTTCCATCCCGCTTTTTTGGCCAGGGAGTTTTCCTCTTCAATACTTCTTATGACATTTGGGGTGGAACCGGCTACCTTGTGATCGTGAACGCTTCTTCCGATCCATCGACCGCCGCGATCCCGGCCGAGATTCCGCTTCCCGTGGGGCCTCCCCTGTCAGAGTCCGCGCGGGTGGCGGCGGCTTTCGCG
>CALMNY010000375.1 GCA_937872125.1 uncultured Candidatus Competibacteraceae bacterium
CTGCTGAGCAGGGCGTATTGGGTGGCGGTGAATTTCTTGTTGGTGAGCGTCGCCATGAACGCCACGTAAGCCGTGGTCGCCATGCCGCTGAACAGGTTCTCGCTGGTGATGGCCAGCGCCAGCCCCGGCAAACTGTGCCCCAGCCGGGCCAGAATGACGAAGCCGATCAGCCCAATCGCCTGCAACACGCCAAACAGCCACAGCGCCCGGTACATGCCCAGCCGCAGCATTAGCACCCCGCCAAGCAGGCCGCCGATCACCGTCGCCCAGAACCCGAACAGTTTGACAATGGTGCCGATCTCGGTCTTGCTGAATCCGAGGTCGAGATAGAACGGCGTGGTCATCTGGCTGGCCATCATCTCGCCGACCTTGTACAGCAACACGAACAGCAGGATCAGCACCGCGTCATGGCGCGAGAAATACTCCACGAACGGCTGCACCACCGCGTCGCGCAGAGTGCGGGGCGTTCCCATCGGCACGTCGGGTTCAACGCAGAACAGGGTCGTGATCAACCCCGGCAGCATCGCCGCCGCCATCACCGCGTACACCGCCGCGAACGGGATGAAATCCGCCAGGATCAACCCGCCGCCGGAGGACAGCAGCAACCCAACCCGATAGCCGTTGACGTAGAACGACGCGCCCAGGCCCTGTTCATCGTCGGCCAGCGATTCGCGCCGGTAGGCGTCAATCACGATGTCCTGCGAGGCGGAAAAGAACGCCACCAGGAACGCCGCCAGCGTGACCCCCGGCAGGCTCACCGCAGGATCGGCCAGGCCCAGGCCCGCAATCGCCGCGATCAGCGTGAGTTGGATCAGCAGCAGCCAGCCGCGCCGCCGGCCCATGCGGGCAATCGGCGCGAACCGGTCGAGCAGCGGCGCCCACAGAAATTTCAGCGTGTACGGCAACCCCACCAGCGCAAACAGGCCGATGGTGCCCAGATCAACGCCCGCCTCCTTCAGCCAGGCTTGCAGCACCGAACCCGTCGCCAGCAGCAGCGGCAGACCGGAGGAAAAGCCCATCAGCAGGGCGGTCAGCATCCGACCGCTCAGGAAGATGCGCAGAATGTCGCGGCCCGAACGGCGGGGGAAATCAGAAGGCATGGTCGTAATCCAGGGTTAGCGGCGCATGATCGGAAAAACGCTGGTCGCGGTAAATGGCAGCGGCGCGCACCTGGTCCGTCAGGCCGGGGGTAATCACCTGATAGTCAATGCGCCAGCCGACATTCTTTTCCCAGGCCCGGCCGCGATGCGACCACCAGGTGTATTGATCGGGATTGGGATTCACCACCCGGAAGGCGTCCACCCAGCCCAGCGGCCCAAACAGTTCATCCATCCAGGCGCGTTCCTCGGGCAGAAAACCGGAATAATTCTGATTGGCCCGCCAGTTTTTCAGGTCAATTTTCTGGTGGGCGATATTCCAGTCGCCGCACAGAACGTAGTGGCGACCGCTGGCCTGCATCGCCCGCAGGGGCTCCACCAGCCGCGCCATGAAGTCGAATTTCACCGCCTGCCGTTCCGGGCTGGAAGAACCGGACGGCAGATACAGCGAAACCACGCTGAGGTTACCAAACTGCGCTTCCAGCCAGCGACCCTCGGTATCGCATTCCGGCCAGCCCAGGCCGGTGCGCACCTCGTCCGGTTCGCGGCGAGCAAACAGCGCGACCCCGCTGTAGCCCTTGCGCTCGGCGTCGTGGTAATAGCAGTGGTAACCGGATGGATGATAGACCTCGGGCGGCAACTGGTGCTCCTGGGCCTTGGTTTCCTGGAGGCAGACCACGTCGGCGTTCTGCCCGGCCAGCCAGTCAAAAAAACCCTTACGGGCAGCGGCGCGGATACCGTTGGCGTTGAAAGTCATCACCCGCATAAGGCTATGATGCTCCGGTAGAAGGACGGTGAAGCGCGCTATGATACCGGCATTTCCTCCTTTTCAGCCGGAATCTCCAACCATGCGCGACTATCAGCGGGATTTTCTCGATTTCGCCATCCATCGGGGCGTGCTGCGCTTCGGCCAGTTCACCCTGAAATCCGGGCGGATCAGCCCCTACTTCTTCAACGCCGGCCTGTTCAACAGCGGCGCGGCGCTGGCCCGCTTGGGGCGTTGCTACGCCGCCGCTATTGCCGATGCCGGGCTGGAATTCGACCTGCTGTTCGGCCCCGCCTACAAGGGCATCCCGCTGGTGGCAGCGGTCGCCATCGCCCTGGCCGAACAGCATGGCCGCGATGCACCCTGGTGCTTCAACCGCAAGGAAGCCAAGGATCACGGCGAGGGCGGAACCCTCGTCGGTGCGCCGCTCCAGGGCCGCGTGCTGATCGTGGACGATGTCATCACCGCCGGCACCGCCATCGGCGAGACGATGCACATTCTGACCGCGCACCACGCCACTCCGGCCGGCGTGGTCATCGCTCTGGACCGGCAGGAACGCAGCCAGGGCGAGCTGTCCGCGGTCCAGGACGTCGAGCGCGCCCACGGCGTTACCGTAACCCGCATCGCCACCCTGGACGATCTGGTGGCGTATCTGGCCGAACGACCGGAGTACGCGGTGCATCTGAAGGCGATGCAGGATTATCGGGCGCGGTATGGAATCGCCGGGGTGCCCGGTGCAGCCGGCGCCGGAACGCTATAGAACTGGCGCAACTTCCCTGGGCGGGCGCGGGTCACAACGAACACAGTCAGTCCACCCCTGAGACCTGCGCCATGCTGATCCAACGCCCTTCTGACATCCGCCCGTCCGAAATCACCCCGCCCGAACTGTACGCCCGCCGCCGCGAGTTCCT
>CALMNY010000376.1 GCA_937872125.1 uncultured Candidatus Competibacteraceae bacterium
CCTCGCTCAACATCTATTCCAAGGTGGGGCTGGTGACGCTGATCGGGCTGATTGCCAAGAACGGCATCCTGATCGTGGAGTTCGCCAACAAGCTTCAGCGCGCCGGCCGGCCCAAACTGGCGGCGGTGCATGAGGCGGCGCTGATTCGGTTGCGGCCGATTCTAATGACCAGCGCCGCTACGATCGCGGGCCATTTTCCGCTGACCCTGGTGACTGGAGCCGGGGCCGCCGCCCGCAATTCCATCGGCCTGGTGCTGGTCGGCGGCATCGCTATCGGCACGCTGTTCACCCTGTTCGTGGTGCCGGCGCTGTATGCGTTGCTGGCCAGGGACCACACCCACGACCGGGATGCTGAACAGGCGGCGGCGGTGGTTCATGCGCCGGGCGCTTCCAGCACCCCTTCGTAAACTTCGGCAAGCGTTAAATCCACCCCGACGCTGCGCAGGTTAATCCCGCCGTCGGTTTCATACACTTCCAAATCCCAACCGGTTTCGCGCCGGTACACTTCCACGCGCCGCACATCCTGGGCTACCAGCACGTACTCCTCCAGGCTCGGCAGGCGGCGATACGCATAAAACTTGTCCGAGCGGTCGTCGCGTTCGGTGGAATTCGACAGCACCTCGACGATGAGTTTGGGCTGCTCGACCACATACGGATCGTTATCGCCCGCCGCACAGCCGACCACGACATCCGGATAGTAAAACCGCTCGCGCCAGTCCCAGGCCACATGTACCTTGACATCGCCAATGAACACCCGGCAAGGCGTGCCGCGCAGGTGAGCGCGCAGCAATCCATAAAAATTGCCGGCTATCTCGTTATGCGCCTTGGTTCCTCCCGCCATCGCATAGACATCGCCATCCACATACTCATGGCGGACCTTGGCCACCTTCTCGCCTTCCAGATACTCAACGGGTGATATGAACAGCTTGCGCGCCAACTCAGCCATAACCACCTCCACGATGACGAATATTTTCAATCATTTCATTTTTCGGCGCTAACCGGTGATTGATGCACGCACCAGCCAGTCAGCGAATTGTTCGGCGGGCATCGGGGGGTCAAATAAATAACCTTGTGCTAAATCACAGCCCTGATTGAGCAGGATGCGCCGTTGTTCCTCGTTCTCGACCCCTTCCGCCACCACCTTCAACCCCAGACCGTGACCGAGGGCGATAATGGTAGCGGATAGCATACAATCGTCAGGGTTAGTAACAAGGTCGCGCACGAAACTCCGGTCAATCTTCAGGGCGGTGAGCGGCAGGCGCTTGAGATAGCTCAGGCTGGAATAGCCGACGCCAAAATCATCAATGGCCAGACCCAAACCCAGCCGACGCAGGGTCAGCATGGTTTCCGCCGTCCGCGCGCCAGTTTCGAGCAAACTGGACTCGGTCAGCTCCAGTTCCAGCGCCTGGGCGGGGAGACCGTGGGCCGTAAGCAAGTTTTCGATCCGTTCGCCAAAACCCGGATCGCGAAAATGACGGGCGGCCAGATTCACCGCCACGGTCAGCGGCGGCAGGCCAGCCCCGCGCCAGATCGCCAGTTGCCGGCATACCTCCGCCAGCATCCAGTCGCCCAGATGAACGATGAGATCGCTGGCTTCGGCGACCGAAATAAAACGCCCCGGCGAAATCAGGCCGTGATCGGGATGCAGCCAGCGCACCAGCGCCTCGGCGCCCGCCAGCCGTCCATCACCCAACCGCACCTTGGGCTGAAAGTAGGCGCGCAGTTGGCCGGTTTCAATCGCCTTGCGCAACTGCGATTCGAGCATCAGACGCTCAAAGGTAGCGACATTCATCTCGCGGGTGTAGAACACCCAGGTATTGCGGCCCTCATGCTTGGCCCGATACAGAGCGGTATCCGCGTTCTTCAGCAATTCAGCAAAGCTCATGCCATCATGCGGGTAAAGGGCGATGCCGATAGAGGCCGTCACCCGCAGGTTGTGGCCCGACACCACAAAAGGCTGGCCGAAGGCAGTCACTAGCTTGCCCGCCAGCCGCGCGGCGCCGGGCTGGCCGGTGTCGGGTAATAACAGCACGAATTCATCGCCGCCCAGCCGACAGACTGTATCGGTTTCCCGCGTCAGTTCCCGCAATCGTATCGCCGCCTGCACCAGCAGGGCGTCACCCTCGGCGTGGCCCAGCGAATCGTTGACCTCCTTAAACCGGTCCAGGTCGAGAAACAACACCGCCAGTTCTTCGCGCCGACGGCTCGCCAGCGCCAGCGCCAATTCCGCTCGCTGGGTTAGCAGCGCCCGGTTCGGCAGATCGGTCAGGGCGTCGTAGTAAGCCAGATGTTCGATGCGCTGCTCGGTTTCCTTTTGATGAGTAATGTCGGTAGCAATAATCACGTAATGGGTCAGATGGTTCGCGGCATCCCGCACTTCGCTGACTGTAGTCAGCACCAGCAGCAGGCCGCCGTCCTTGCACCGACACCAGAATTCGCCCTGCCAGAGGCCTTCCCGGGCCACCGTTTGCCACAGCGCCTGATAGTAGACGTCTGACTGGCGCTCAGATTGCAGGATCCGCAAGGACTGGCCACGCACATCGGCCTCGGGGTAACCGCTCATCGCGATGAAGGCGGGATTAACCGCCACGATAATGCCATGGGTGTCGGTCACCAGGATGGCTTCCCGCGCCGCCTCGAACACGGTCGCCGCCAGGCGCTGCCGTTCCTCGGCGCGCCGGCGCTCGGTGATATCCCGGAACTCCGACACGCGAACCATCTGGCCCCGGTAGGGAATCGTCTTGCCCCGGACTTCCAGCGGATAGATCGAGCCATCCCGGCGCAGACCGTCTACTTCATAGGTTTTGTCGTATCCATCCTGGACGTTTCGCGCCACCAGCTCCCGCCAGGGCGGCGCGATCAGCAGTAGTCCATTCATGCCGATCAACTCCTCCAGTGGGAAGCCGGTCATGTCGGCCAGGCCCTGATTACATTCCAGGATCATGCCCTGGTCGTGGATGCCGATGCCGCCAAACGACGCTTCGTGCAGGACACGGAACCGCTCTTCGCTTTCCCGCAGCGATTGTTCGGCTACCTTGCGTTCGGCGATGCCGCGCACGCTAATGATGAAACGCTCCTGGCTGCCGATCACGGCGAACCGAATGCTGACCTCGACCCAGAAGGTCTCTCCAGAATGTTGCCTGGCGATCCACTCGAAGGTTTGCGGGCCTTCCGCCCGAACCTTGCGCAACCACGCCATTGCATCCTTCTCGGAATAGGGCGGCGTTCCCATGCCAAGCTGGCCAGCCGCGAGCTGCAGGATTTCCGCGCGGGTGTAGCCGTACATCTCGCACGCACGGCGATTCACATCGAGGATTTGGCCCGTATCGGCATCGTCCACGAACACGGCATCGTCGAGGGCATCCAGCACGGCGCGGGCGTATTCCTGACTGGCGCGCAGTTCAGCCGTGCGCGCCATGACCAGCGCTTCCGCCCGCTGGCGCTGGGATACCACGGCAAACAGATACAGCGCCGCCAGCACCGTCAACAGCCCGCCCGCGACCACAACCCACTGATGGGTCCGCTCGGCATGGTTGGCGATGAACGCGGCGTTGGGTTGTATCTCGATCCGCCACAGCCGGTTGGCGAGCGGAATATCCTGGCGGTACCGCAGCGACACATCAGCAACGGGTTCAGCCGCGCCCAACCGAGGGACCCAGTCATACAGCACCTGCTGTTCGCTGTCCGCCGACAAATCGCTCAGGCGCAATATCAACCCTTGCGGCACGGTGTCCTTTAATACATTTTCCACCACCGTACCCACCCGGATGATCCCCAGCACGAAGCCTTCCAACCGCTGCCGGCGCTCTTCCACGTTGCGGGCTGCTCCTCGGTAGACCGGCGCAAACGCCAGCACGGAAAACCGCTGGGCCGATTCCTGCACCAGGACATACCGTGCACTGAGCGCCAGTTGGCCGCTGTCCCGCGCGTGCGTTAACGCCGCGCCACGCGCCAGGTGGCTTGGCGGGGGGGCGTATCCCAAGGCTTTCTCGTTACCGGTATAAGGCTCCAGGTAATACACCGGGAAATATTCATCGCGCTCGGTGGCCGGCGCCAGCGTCCCACTGCTGTCCAGTTCGGTGAAGTGGAAATCCGCCAAACCGTCCCGGCGCGCGGCGGCTTCGAATTTGGCTCGTTGTTCCCGGCTTACGCGCGGCAGCCACTCAATCGCCCAGAAGTCGCCATAGTTCAGAATCGGGTTTACAAACTGCTGGAATTCTTCGCGGGTGACCACATCCGAACCGTTGAAGAAGCGCCTGATCGCTTCAAGATCACGCAGACCATCCCTGAACTTGGCGACGATCAGCTTGGTCCGTTGCTCGGCGAGTGTTTGAAAGCGGTGTTCCAGGGTGTCCTGATTTTTCTGGCGCAGATCGAGAAACAGGCCGGTAGTCAGCGCCGCGCCGATCAAGAGGGTCAGGGTCGCGGTGCCCCAGGCCGTGGCCATCGTGTTACTGGCTACCGCATCGCCAGCGACCGACCGGTTGAAAAGATAAGCTCCGCCCAGCAGCAGTACCAGAACGCCTAACCCAAGAATCCCAATGAGCGCATGACCGGTGTTCCGTGCGGTCATGGAGATTTCCTGCCGAATGGGCGTGCGCAGCAGCGCGATGGATTGGCCCGCCAAGTCGGCCAGCGTCTCATAGACGAAGGTCACGCCTTGCGGCCCCGGCTGCAAGACGGCTTTGCCGGGGGGCAGGGTGCGCAGGTAATCCTGTTCCTCGGGCTCCAGCCGCCCGTCGCCTTCGGGGAACAGCGTGAACGCCACCCGGGTCTGTTCAGCCAGCGTTTTGAGCAGTGACGCATCCAGCAATCGGCCAAACACCAGGGCGCCGCGCGCCGGTCCCACGCCTTGTGAGGTCAGGATCGGGCGTATGGCGAGCAGCAGCAGGCCGTGTTCGGTGCGCACTATCCCTTCCATCGCTTGCCCGTGTTCCAGCGGGGGCCGGAGTGTGGTCAGAATAGCTGGCTGTTCGCCTGAAAAGGCGGCTAGCTTCACTTCGCCGCCCAGATCCGTATCGTAGCCACCCCCATAAAGAACCTGGCCAGCGCGGTTCAGGGCGAGGCAGAAGTTGAGACGGACATTTTTTTCCAACTGCGGCCAGTCGCTGAAGTTGGACTGGATAAAAGCCGGATCGCGCTGTTCGGCGAAGGCATAGGTTTCATCCCATTCAGCCCAGTCTCCGGCCACGCCGCTCAGTTGCCGTAATTCCCACTGGATGGCCGCCCGCGCCCGCGAACTTTCTTCCAGCGCCTCGGCCTGCTCCAACTGGTTGAACGCCGGCTGGATCAGCCAGTGGTTCAACCCCCAGATCGCCAGTAATAGCGCCGCGAAACTGACGGTTACTAACAGGATGGCTTTTGCTTTAGGGTTCATGGGTTCATAGTTCTTCTCACGGCGGCCCCGAGTTCCAAACCAGACGCCAGAAGCATCAGCAGCCCGTGGTCAGCTAAATCATAGTATCCATCTGGTTATCAAAAATACACCTGTAGCCTCAATCCCACCTCATCAACACCCTCCTGATGCCGCCATTCGGCCCGGAGTGACCAATCCTGTCCCAGGGCCAGATTTTGTTGCAACGTGACCCGTGAGACCGTATCGGTTTCACCCCACCGGCTATTGAGCCAGGTCGCGCCGGCCAGAATTTTCCAGGCAGGCGTCGGTTGCAGCAGCGCCCCGACCGCCAGCGCCGGTCCAGCCCGATGATCGTGGAAGAATTCATCGCTGTAATCGAACTCCAGTCCCGGCAATGCGAACCAGACTGTCCGCCAAGGCCAGCGAGTTTCAGCGGCCAGGCCCAGCCCGCCGCTCAAATCAAACGCGATGCAGTCGCGGCAATCCGACCGGGGTATCGCTTCCCAGCCGGCGTGAATCCGCCAGGCGGGGCGCGGGGTCAGGGCATTGAGCGGCGGTAACGAAGTGATATCGAGTAAGGTTAGTCGGGCGAGCGCCAGTCCGCTGTGATCGGTGTAAACCCGGACCGCGATATTCAGTAACTCAATCCGGGCGTCGGGCGTATATCCAGCGTCCGGCTCCAATAAATCGTGGTAGCTGGCCCGCGCGTTCAGTTCCATAAACGCCGCGCCATCCCGCTGGCCAATGCCGACGCCGATCCGCCGCGAGGCATGGCCGGTTTCCGGGCGAGTGGCGTAGGGTTCGACCGCAACCGGCGCGGCGGCGACCGCCAACTGGTTTCGGGCCATCAGCAAGCGGTGCGCAAGGGCATCGGGCGGAGCAACCGACTCAGGCGGTTTGGCGTCGCCTGCGCGCTGCTGCTGGCGCTCGTCCAGGGCCAGTTCCAACAGCAGCGCCTGCCGTTCCGGGGCCAGCCGGACGAAATCGGGAGCGGCCGCGACCGCTGCATCTTTCCCCAGGCGCCGCGCCAATCGCCGCTCGCTGGCATTCAGCGCCTCGTAACGGCGATTGATGTGCGTGCCGCGCGCCGGGCGGGCGGTCGTCTCGCCGATCAGCCCCGGTTGCCGGGCCAGCAGCCGGATCGTATCGGCTGGCAGGGTCCAGAGCCGGTATTCATCGCTGAGCCGCAGCTCCGGATCGGCGGCTTCCAGCAGCGTCAATAACTGCCAGGCGCAGTTTTCCCTGAAGAAGTAATAATCGAACTCGATGCCGCGCAGTTCCCAGACATGCTCCAACAAGCGTCGTAACTGACTCCGGGACAGGTTCAGCCGATATTCCCAGAGATCGCGGTTTTCCAGATCGCTGTAGGCGCGCACCAGTTGGTAATAGGGCTGGATATCGAACCGGCCCTTGAAGCCGCCCGCGACGCCGTCCAGCGCATACGTCAGGACATGGCTGTCCGTATCGTCGGCGGCGTAGTTGATGGCGTAGGCCAGCAACCGGGTCTGCTCGGTCTGGCCGCGCCGGTCCAGCCGCAGCAGGGTATGGCCGAATAGCGACGCGGGATTGTTGAGGTAGGCCGAGGCGAACACCAGGGTTGCCGTTTCCGCATTCAGTTCACCGAACCACTGCTGAAACCGCGCGCAGTCGTGCGGCGGCAGGCGGCGGTCGTCGAAATTCAGCTCTGCTTTGAGCCAGCGATAGCGGGCGATGAAAGCGCACTGGGCGGGTTGCGGGTCGCCGCCGACCCAATCGGCGCTAAAGAAGGCGCGCAAGGTTGCGGCGAGTTCGGCGTGCGGATCCGTTTTACCGGTCGGCGCGAGGAAAAAGCGGGAATCATCGGCGTCGCTGACTACACGCTTGCCACCGGCGGCGGGCCGGTAGTGCAGCAGCGTGCGCCACTCACGCCGCGCGGCCAACTCGGCGGCGTCAGCGTGGTCCAGCAGTTCGGTGAGATAAAGGGGGTCAGCGCAGGCGCCTGCCGCGCGGATCAAAAGACCGAGCAGCAGGACGCCGGTCGGGCGCGAGAACGGAACGATGGACGATTCAGTGCTCAGTTCAAGGTCAACCGCTGGCTGAAACGCGGGTCGGCCTGCAGTTCCCGGTCCAGTGTCGCCAGCATGTCGGCGGCAGTGGTCCGGTCCGTCGGAAACAGTACGGCGAACTTGTCCTGGGTGAAGGCAAAAAACGCCGGTTGCTGGCTGGATTCGATATTCAGCAAGGTCGCCAGTGAGGCCAGATATTCGCCCCGCCCCGCCGCCATATCGTTCCGCAACCGCTCCAGATTGACCTTGGCGAACTCGGCGGTTTGCTCCTGGCGATTCATAAACGCGGTACTGCTTGAACCGCCGCTCGAGGCGCTGGAGCCGGAGCTGGGATCGGTGACCACGGTGCAGGCGCCGGCGCTTAAACCCAGTGCGGCGATTACGGTGATGTTCAGCAGGAATTTCATGAGTCAGTCCTCGAAATGTCAGTACGGGTTATAGTCATTTTTTGACCGTTGCTTAAACCATCGCTATGGATTTCAAGTATCGTCGGAAGTAACGATGAACACCTCATCCACCTCGTTGATATGGTAATGCCGGGGCTTGGCGGCAACTTCAAGATCGCTCTCGCTCAAGCCCGACTGGCCGAGCATGTAGGCACGCATGGCGGGATCATTGGGGTTGGCGGTCTCATCCTGTAACCAGCGCCGGACTTGCGGGTCTTGCGGCTGGAAGATATGAGCCTCCCGGTGACCGCGTTGCAGCATCGCGTAGGCTGGTGGATTACCCAATTCCACCAATTTGGTGTAGCCCATCCCTTCGTACATCCGCGTCGTTTGCCTAACGCTGGCCAGAACCTTGCCATTGGCTTTGTAGTCCGGGCCATAGTCGAAACGATTGCCTTTCTCCAGAAGATGCCGGCGCAACGCTGCAATCGCGCCACCAAAGCCAGAGGCCGGTTTGCCGGTTTTCTCGCTCATCGGTCAATCCTCCGCAAATTATTCCACGTGGCCTATTCGGCGGCGTCCAGCGCAACCTCCCGATTTCGCCGCAATCGCCAGAACCCATCGTCCTCTTGATCCTGAAATTGACTCCATCACTATAAACCATAGCGGGGCGCCTGTTGCCATCCGGCGTCTGGCAGGTCATTTTCTGGGCGAATTTCCGCGAATCGCCTATCCTCAAACCGACCGGTGGCGATCATCGCCGGGTCCGCCCCTCACTCCGAATATTCCACGTGGAATATTTTTGCCGGCGTGCAGCTTCCGGAATACTGGTGTTCGCCCGCCGCCGGGCTTCTGTTTCCCACTCCCTACCTGGAGGGTTATTCCATGCCCCTGCTCGCTCTGCAAACCTCGGTGCGCCTGACCAACCAGCAACGCTACAACCTGCTCGCGCCGCTCTCACACATCGTCGCCGAGTGCATCGGCAAACCGGAACGTTATGTCATGGTCACCGTCAGCGAAGCGGCGATGCTGA
>CALMNY010000377.1 GCA_937872125.1 uncultured Candidatus Competibacteraceae bacterium
GAGGAAATGATCAAGCTGCCGGTGGTGCTGGAAACCGAGCCGAACTGGCAGCAATGCCTCGCCGACGCCATCGGTCGCCGCGACGCCCTGCACAAGCTGGCCGACGAAGAACGCCGCACCGGCGCGGCCTACTTGCGCCCCATCGTGCTGATTCAGGCCGAACCGCGCCGCGCCGGCGTCGAGACGCTGGACACCGCGCGGGTCCGGGCTGAACTCATCAACAACCACCGCATTCCCGCCGAGGCCATCGTCATCGCCACCGGCGAGGAACGGGGACTGGAGCGCATCGAGGCGGACTACAAGCGGGGCATTAGCGACCCGGCCTGCCCGGTGAAATTCGTCATCACCCAGAAAGCCCTGGCCGAGGGCTGGGATTGCCCGTTCGCCTACATCCTGGTCAGCATGGCCGCGCTGCATTCGGCCACGGCGGTGGAGCAACTGCTGGGGCGCGTGCTGCGCCAACCCGACGCCCGCCGTCGCGGCAACCGCCTGCTCAATCAGTCCTACGCCTTCGTCGTCTCCCGCAGCTTCGCCGAAACCGCCAATGCCTTGCGCGACCGATTGGTGACGGGCGCCGGCTTCGAGCGCCGCGAAGTGACCGACTTTGTCACTGCCGCCCGCGCCGAACAGACCCGGCGCGATCTGTTTAGCGTTCGACCGGTGACGATAGCCTTGTCGGAAAAACCGGACCTGAAGCGCGTACCCAAAGCCGTTCGGGACAAAGTGACCTGGGACGGTCAGGGCAACAGGCTGACGATCAGCGCGCCCCTGACCGAGGATGAAACCGAAATCCTCAAGGCGTCGGTCACGACCGAAACGGCGGCAGCCGCTATCGTCGAGGCCGCTCAAACCAGCCGCGCCACGGCCAGCGAATTCTTTCAAACTCCGGCGGAACGGGGCGAACGGTTTCGCATTCCACAACTGGCGCTCCGCCAGCCCTCACCCCTGACTCCTCTCCCAGAGGGAGAGGGGAAGCCATGGGTCTTGTTCGATGACCCGGAGGTATTGGAGTACCCGTGGGACCTTTCACCCTACGACGCCGCGCCGACCGCCGACGATTTGACGCTGCTGGGCGCGGGTCTCACCGTGTCCGAAGGCGGCGAGATTGATGTGGACGCCGCCAGTGGCAAACTGATGTCGCGCTTTCTGCCGGAACTGCAACGCGATCTCGGCCTGGCCTACCTGCCCGAACATTGGGATGTGGTGCGGCTAGCGGCCTGGTTGTGCCGCAACCTGCCCGAACCTTCGCTGACCCACGCCAGCAAACAGGCTTTTGTCGCCGCGTGGCTTTCTGCGTTGTTGCAACAAGACGGCTTTACGCTGGCTCGCGCCAACCTGCAAAAATTCCTCATCCGCAATCTGATCGCAGCGCGCATCCGGGCCTTGCGCCAGCAGGCCGTGACCCAGGCGTTTCAGCAAACGCTGTTCGGCGACGATGCGGCAGCGCGCGTGGCAGTCAGCGATCTCTACGCCTTCGAGTTCCACCCCCAGGCCTACGCGCCCAGCCGCGACTACGACGGCCGGTTCGGCCATTTTGATTTCCGCAGGCACTATTACGGGCGCATCGGCGATTTCGACAGCAAGGAAGAATTTGAATGCGCCTGCTGGCTGGATACGCAGGCCCAGAAAGGGCGGCTGCAATTCTGGGTGCGCAATCTGGTTCGGCGCGAGGGCTGCGCGTTCTTCCTGCAAAAAGCCGACGGCCGGTTCTATCCCGACTTCCTGTGCCAGTTGCCCGGCGCGATCCTCGCCGTGGAATACAAGGGCGCCGACCGCTGGAAAGCCGCCGAGGATGATCGGCTGATTGGCGGGCTGTGGGCCGAACTGTCCGGGGGACGCTGCCGCTTCGTGATGGTGAAGGAGAAGCGGTGGGACTGGATCGAGGAGCGATTGCCTTGACCCACGCTCTTCTGTTCTCCGTTTTCGTCATCGCCTCCTGCGGGCTGATCTACGAACTGATCGCCGGCACGCTGGCCAGCTATCTGCTGGGCGATTCCGTCACCCAGTTTTCCACCATCATCGGGACCTATCTGTTCGCGATGGGCATCGGCTCCTGGCTGTCGCGCTACGTGGTCCGGGGGCTGATCGCGCGCTTCATCCAAATCGAGCTGGCGGTAGGCATTCTGGGCGGCTTTTCCGCGCCGGCGCTGTTCCTGATCTTCGCCTGGGGGGGCGCGTTCCGGCTGGCGCTATACGCCCTGGTGCTGCTGGTCGGCATTCTGGTCGGGCTGGAAATCCCGCTGGTCATGCGCATCCTCAAGCAGCAATTCGCCTTCAAGGACCTGGTGGCGCAGGTGCTGACTCTGGATTATCTGGGCGCGCTGGCGGTGTCGCTGCTGTTCCCGATCCTGCTGGCCCCGCACCTGGGCCTGAACCGCACCAGCCTGCTGTTCGGCCTGCTCAACGTACTGGTCGCAGCTTGGGCGCTGTGGCTGTTCCGCGACCAGTTGCCGGGACTGCGCTGGCTGCGCGGCCAGTGCGTGGCCGCAATTCTGGCGCTGATCGCTGGCCTGATCGCCGCCGACTGGATCACCGCCCTGGCCGAGGAGAATCTGTACGCCGACGAAATCGTGCTGGCCCGCAGTTCGCCCTATCAGCGCATCGTGCTGACCCGCTGGCAGGACGATCTCCGGCTGTTCCTCAACAACAACCTGCAATTCAGTTCCCGCGACGAATACCGCTATCACGAGGCGCTGGTGCATCCGGGTCTGAGCGCGACGCCGGGCGCGCGGCGGGTGCTGGTGCTGGGCGGCGGCGACGGCTTGGCGGTGCGCGAAATCCTGCGCTACGACTCGGTCGAAACCGTGACCCTGGTGGACCTCGACCCGGAGATGACCCGACTGTTTTCCCGCCATCCCCTGTTGACCCCACTGAACGAGAACGCCCTGAATTCGCCCAAGGTGCGGATCGTCAACGCCGATGCGTTCAAATGGCTGGAACAAAATGCGGAGCAATTTGATTTCATCGTGGTGGACTTCCCGGACCCCAGCAACTACTCACTGGGCAAGCTGTACAGCAACGTGTTCTACCGGTTGCTGCAGAAACATCTGGCGGCCAACGGCGCGGTAGTGGTGCAAACCACCTCGCCGCTGTACGCCCGGCAGTCGTTCTGGTGCATCGTCCGCACCATCGAGAGCGCCGGGCTGATCGTGACGCCGTATCATGCTTACATCCCGGCCTTCGGCGAATGGGGCTTCGCACTGGCCACCCGCCAGCCCTGGCAACCGCCCGCCCGCTATCCGCCCGGTCTGCGCTTCCTGACGCCGGAGATCACCGCGACCTTGCTTCAGTTTCCGCCGGACATGGCTCCGGTCGAGGCCGAGGTCAACCGCCTCAATAATCAGATTCTGGTGCGGTACTACGAACAGGAATGGCGACAGGTGACGCAGCAGTAATGATGCTTTCCCGCGCCTGCCAGCAGGTGAGAGAAGTGAGCGATTACCATTCTCTTATGGCAGCAGCCCGGTATCTTCGTACAGATCATCCAGCGCCAACGCAAGGCGGGTGTCGCCACAGGCGATTTCGACCACATCCTCACGATCCAGAGTCTGTTCGGTCCAGCGATCTTCCGCCACCCGCGTTAACAGCCGCGCTTTCACGCGATCGGCGTCCACCAGCAGGTAGTAGCGCAGGCTGGGAATACTCTGGTAGTGCAGCCACTTCTCGCGCTGGTCGGTGGCGGCGGTCGCAGGCGACAGCACCTCGGCGATGAAGCAAGGCGCGGTCTTGTAAATTGGGTGATCATCCTGGTCATCACAGACCAGCATCACATCCGGGTAGTAATAGCTTCGGTAGCCAGCGATACGCAGCTTCATGTCGGACATGAAAGCGCGGCAGGAATGGCCGCGCGTTGCCAGCCGCAAGTGGAAAAAGATGTTGCCGGCGATCCGGTTATGACGTTCACTGGCGCCCGCCATGGCGAAGATCGCGCCAGCGACATATTCATGTTTCTCTTTAGCCCGGCTTTCCCAGTCGAGATAGTCGGACTCGCTTATCAGCAGGTTTTTGGCAGTGGCGCCCATGCTGGCGTTCTCCTTGATGCGATGATTCTCAGCCCCCATCCCACCTCGCCGGCAAGTGGGCGAGGGGAATTTCAGGCTCCCGGCGGCATGACTCAATGGGCGGACAGCCGCGCTGGTTCCGTTGTCTCAACCGTATAGCGGCGCCAAACCTAACTGCGCGTGGATGCCGTTGACGGTCTGGGCATCCAAACCGAGACCCTGGGCAAGTTGCTGCATGTAGCTGATTTCAGCAGGCATATCCAGATTGATGGCCATCAGGGACACTGCATAGATCTGCGGCGTCATCTCCTGGGTGATGTCGGCGAAGAAATCGAAATTCAACGGCTTGCTGATTTCATCACGGATAAACGCCGCTTCCTGGGGATCAATGTCACCCAACCTGGAAACGATCTTCTCCTGCTCTTCGGCGTCAATCTGACCGTCGGCCTTGGCGGCGTTGATCATGGCCTTGATGAAGGCCAAAGCCTGCTGGTGAGCCTGGGCGGCATCCACCGCCGGGGGCGTCTGCCCGGACGCGGCGTCCGTCAACGCCAGGGCGGCCAGCGAGGATTGGCCTGAGACGGCGCCGCGCTGGCTGAACATTTGCAGGGCGATCATCGCCAGGCTGCCGAGCACGCCGGCCATGTTGGAGCCGCCAGGAGCAGCGCTGCCCTGGGGCCGAACGCCACTGGTCAAGCTGCCGAGGAGGTCGGCCAAGCCGCCGCCGGCCCCGCCGCTCTGGGCGCCACCTTTGGTCAGGCTGCCGAGGAGGTCGGTCAGGCCACCGCCGGCCCCGCCGCTCTGGGCGCTGCTGCGGGTCAGGCTGCCGAGGAGATCGGTCAGACCGCCGCCGGCCCCGCTGCTCTGCACGCCGCCTCGGGTCAGGCCGTCAAGCAATTGACCGAGAATTTGTCCGCCCGGCCCCGAGGACGTGGCGTTATTGCCCAACAGGCTGCCCAGCAACTTTAATGGATCCATTTTTCACCCCTTTGGTGATCGGTGTGGGGATGATGGCGGACACCATCATCCCCCCGTGGATTATCCTGGCGTTCAGCCGAGCGGAATGCGGATTTTCTGGCCGACGTAAATCTTGTCGGGGTCCTTGATGACTTCGCGGTTGGCTTCAAAAATCTTGGGATAAGCCGAGGCGTTGCCCAGGAATTTTTTGGCGATGGACGACAGAGTATCGCCCGACTGGATCACGTAATACTCCACCTTGCCGGTCTGCGGCGGCGCTTTCAACTGATCGGCGGAAACCCCGGCGACGCCTTGCACGTTGCCCGCCAGCAGGACAGCTTTTTCCATGGCTTCCGGGGTGATGGCGTCCCCGGAGAGCTGAACCTGGCCATCCTTGAACTGGACGTCCAGATTTTTAACGCCGGGATTGGCGGCCTCGATTTCCTCCTTGATCTTGGCGGCGGGATCGTCGCCGGCGCCGAACAGTTTCTTACCCTGGTTGATGACGAAATCGAACAGTCCCATGGTGCTCTCCTCAAGTTTATTGCAGTTGTGTAAAAGACTCTCTCACTCTCAACCCCCCTCCCATCGGGAGAGAAGAGTTTCAAGCCCCTGGCAGCGGCGGCGGCAGGCTAGCAAACAGCGGCGCCAGTTCCGCTACTTCACCGGCTGCGGTCCAGTTGGCCATGCCCTGCGTCCAGACCAGGGCGGCGCGGGTCAACTGACCGCTTTGCGCCTGGCGCTGCAACTCGTCTATCGAAAATGGCCCGGCCTGCTGGTTATTGACCGCCACGAAGTAGGATTTGGCGGTCGGCAGTGGCGGGGGCGCTGCTGGCGCGGGAGCCGGTTGTGGCGCAGGCGCGGGCGGCGCGGGCCGGGCCAGCGTGTCGCTGAGCCGCTGGGCCATCGCCAGCCCCAGCCCCATGTTCAGCGCCTCGGAGCCGCCGCCCGGATTAGCCGCCGCATCGCGCAGCGCCTCCGCCGCCTGAAACTGGGTGTACTGATCGAGATTGCCGACGATGCCCATGCTGCTGCGCTTGTCCAGCGCCGCTTCGACTTCCTTGGGCAGCGAGATGTTTTCCACCAGCAGATTGGTCAGTTCCAGCCCAACCGCCTCGAATTCCGGCGCGATGCGCTGCAACAGGAACTGGCCGAGCTGATCGTAGTTGCCGGCCAGGTCCAGCGCCGGAATCTTGGACTGGCCGAGGATGTTGGCGAAGCGCGACACCACCATGTTGCGCAACTGGTTGGTGATTTCGTCGGTGGTGAAGCGGCCGTCGGTGCCGACGATTTCGCGCAGAAAGGTCGGCGCGTCCTTGACCCGGATGGCGTAGCTGCCGAAGGCCCGCAGCCGGATCGGCCCGAATTCGGGATCGCGCAGCATCACCGGATTCTGTGTGCCCCATTTGAGATCGGTGAAGCGGCGGGTGCTGAAAAAGTACACCTCGGCCTTGAACGGGCTTTCAAAACCGTGCTTCCACGCCTGCAAGGTGGACAGAATCGGCAGGTTGTTGGTTTTCAGCTCGTACATGCCGGGCTGGAAGGTGTCGGCCAGTTGACCCTCGTTGACGCACACCGCGACCTGGCCTTCGCGCACGGTCAGCTTGGCGCCGAACTGGATTTCGTTGCCCTGCCGTTCAAAGCGGTACACCAGGGTGTCGTTCGAGTCGTCCGTCCACTGGATGACGTCAATGAATTCACCCATCAATTTATCCCAAAGTCCCATGTCAGCGGCCTCCAGTGGGTTGGCGGGTTCGCGCCTGGGCCGACGCCAGCGCCTGGCGCAGTTCGGTTTCGCAGGCTTCCAGTTGCACAGCGGCTTCCTGGCGGCGGCGGCGGCCTTCGTCGGCGATGCGCAGGCTGTCCTCGATGGTGGCGATCAGGGTCTGATTGGCCTTTTTCACCGTTTCGATGTCGAACACGCCGCGTTCGATCTCGGCGCGGGTTTGCGCGTTGGCCTGCCGGAGATTGTCCGCATTGGCTTCCAGCAATTGGTTGGTGAGATCGGTGGCGGCCTTGACGGTTTTGGCGGCCTCGCCGGAACGGTAGATGGTGATCGCCTGGGCCAGTTGTTGCCGCCACAGCGGCACGGTGTTGACCAGGGTCGAGTTGATCTTGGTGATCAGGCCCTTGTCGTTCTCCTGCACCAGCCGGATGCTGGGCAGGCTTTGCATGGTGACTTGCCGGGTCAGCTTGAGGTCGTAGACCCGCCGCTCCAGATCGTCGCGGCTGGCGCGCAGGTCGCGCAGGGTCTGCGCCTTGACCATGTCCTCGCTGGTCGTGACTTCCCGTTCCAGCGCCGGCAACTCTTCCGCATCCACCTTTTGCAGCTTGGCCTCGCCGGCGGCGATGTACAGTTCCAGGGTGTGGAAGTAGTCGAGATTGGCGGTGTACAGCCGGTCCAGGCCGGCGATGTCGGTGAGCAACTGAGTTTTGTGCTTCTCCAGGGCGTCGCTGATGTCATCAATCTGGTTGCGCACGGTTTCGTACTGCTGGACGATTTTGACCAGCGGCTTGGCCTTGTTGAAGAGCCGGGCGAAAAAGCCGGGTTTCTTGTTCGGGTCCAGCTCGTCGAGATCGAAGCCGCGCAGCACCGCGACCATTTCGTTGAGCGCCGAACCGGCGGGGCCGGTGTCCT
>CALMNY010000378.1 GCA_937872125.1 uncultured Candidatus Competibacteraceae bacterium
GTGGGGGGTTACAGCGGCGAAGATGAACGGAATTTTGAGCGTTTTATCCTGATTTTGAACCTGCCGCGAGGTTTTACCCCCCCACCCCAGCCCTCCCCTGCCAGGGGGGAGGGGGATTTGTAGGTAAGCGGATCCCGGTATTCGTCATCTGCGCGCCGCCCGCCCCTTCGGGCGGGGCCGTCGGATCGCTTACCCCACCTTGAACGACGCCTTGTTCTGCGCGTAGGAAACAGCTTCCTCGCGGCTGACCAATCCCTTCTTGATCACCTCCAGCAACGCCTGATCGAGCGTCTGCATGCCATAAGCCGCGCCGGTCTGAATGGAGGAGTACATCTGCGCCACTTTGTCCTCGCGGATCAGGTTGCGAATAGCGGGGACGCCGACCATGATCTCATGCACCGCCATCCGGCCACCGCCCTTCTTCTTCAGCAGCGCCTGCGAGATCACGGCGCGCAGCGATTCGGACAACATCGAACGCACCATCGGTTTCTCACCCGCCGGGAATACGTCAATAATGCGATCAATCGTTTTGGGCGCAGAACTGGTGTGCAGGGTACCGAACACCAGGTGGCCGGTTTCGGAGGCGGTCAGCGCCAGCCGGATGGTTTCCTGATCGCGCATCTCGCCCACCAGAATGATGTCCGGGTCCTCGCGCAGCGCCGAACGCAGCGCCTCGTTGAACCCCAGCGTATCGCGATGCACCTCGCGCTGATTGACCAGACAGCGCTGACTCTGGTGTACGAATTCAATCGGATCCTCGATGGTCAGGATATGGCCATACTCGTTCTTGTTGATATGATCAATCATCGCCGCCAGGGTGGTGGACTTGCCCGAACCGGTCGGACCGGTGACCAGGACCAGGCCACGCGGCACATCAATGAGATCCCGAAACACCGCCGGACATCCCAAATCATCCAGGGTCTGAATGATGGTAGGAATGGTGCGGAACACGCCCGACGCCCCCCGGTTCTGATTAAAGGCGTTGACGCGGAACCGGGCCAGCTTGGGAATCTCGAACGAGAAGTCGCATTCCAGAAATTCATCATAGTCCTTGCGCTGCTTATCGTTCATGATGTCATAGATCAGACCATGCACCTGCTTGTGTTCCAGCGGCGGCACGTTGATGCGGCGCACGTCGCCGTCTACCCGGATCATCGGCGGCAGGCCGGCTGACAGATGCAGGTCCGAGGCTTTGTTCTGCACGGAAAAGGTCAACAGTTCGTCGAGGGTCATGGCGGTTGCTCCCGCATGGGCGTTGAATGACGGCTCGCCAGCGAGCCGCGCCGCTGAATCGGATTTCAAATTAGTATATATCTACTGCACGCCTTGTAACGCACCATCCACCCAGGGAATCCAGTCTGCATGACCACCGAGTTCGCTGATCGCCTTCGCGCTGTTCGGGACCGCATCCACGCCGCCGAACAGCGCTTTCAGCGCCCGCCGGGCGCGGTGCGCCTGCTGGCGGTCAGCAAGACCCAGCCCGTCACGGCTGTCGCCGCCATGGCGGCCGCCGGCCAGACCGGCTTTGGCGAAAACTACGTGCAGGAAGCGCTGGACAAAATGACCGAACTGGCGGCGCTGGCGCTGGAATGGCATTTCATCGGCCCGATCCAGGCCAACAAAACCCGGCCCATCGCTGAACGTTTCGCCTGGGTTCATAGCGTGGACCGGCTCAAACTCGCCGAGCGGTTGAGCGCACAACGGCCCGCCTCTTTGCCGCCACTGAACGTCTGCCTGCAAGTCAATATTGACCGGGAACCGACCAAGCACGGCCTGGACCCCGCCGAGGTGAGCGCCATCGCCGCTGCGGTCGCTGTGTTACCCCGCTTGCGGCTGCGCGGCCTGATGGCGATTCCGGCGCCGGCAGCGGATTTTGCCGCACAACGACCAGCCTTCGCCCGGTTGCGGACCTTGCAGGATCAACTCACTGCCGCCGGCCTGGCGCTGGATACGCTGTCCATGGGCATGTCCGACGATCTGGAAGCCGCTATCGCCGAGGGAGCCACCCTGGTGCGCGTAGGCACGGCTTTATTCGGGCCGCGCCGCTGACCGAACGCTTGATGCTACGCCAGACGCAATGACTTCAACCCCGCTCCGAGACTCCGACGATGCCCTCACGCCACCCTCTGTTCGCTCCTTCCATGCGTGGCCGGCCAGGCCTGTTGCTGGTGCTCCTTCCGCTCCTGCTCGGCGCGGACGACAACTACCTGCGCGAAATCGAGGATGAAGCCAGGCGGCAGGCGATGACTCTGATCACCCGCCCGCTGCCTGTCGCCCCGGCCACAGCGACCGCCCAGCCCGACGCCAAAACCGAGCGGCTGGAACCCGGACTGGCGCCAGCGGATTTCGAACAGGCGCTGCGCCGCAGTCTGCCGGGCACCTACGCGCTCTATCAGCAACTCGGTACCCAGCGCAAACAGGAAGTTTATCGGGCCTACCAGAATGACAGCCAGCTCGCCACCCTCAGCGCACGAATCGCTCAATTGGCGGGCGGTACACCCTGAAGCGGGCGAACCGGCCCATCGCCCACTAACGTCCGGTTTAGCCCGAACGCTAACCCGGTTTTCAATTCACGAGGCGGAAATGAAAGACACCTCCATTGCTTTTATTGGCGGCGGCAATATGGCCCGCAGCCTGATCGGCGGCCTGATCGCCAGCGGCAGCGATCCGACCCATCTCTGGGTCGCTGAACCCGATGCGGGCCACCGGGAACTTCTGCGCGGGCGCTTTGGCGTCCATACTGGCGCCGACAACCGGGATATCGCGGTCCAGGGCCAGGTCGTGGTGCTGGCGGTCAAACCGCAGGTACTGCGCCCGGTCGCCAAGGAGTTGGCCGACATCATCAGCGCGCGTCAACCACTGGTGATTTCCATCGCCGCCGGCGTGCGCGAACCGGATATTCGCCGCTGGCTGGGCGGCGCCGCCGCCATCGTCCGCGCCATGCCTAACACCCCGGCTCTGGTTGGCAGCGGCGCCACCGCGCTGTTCGCCAACGATCAGGTCAGCGCCAGTCAGCGGCAGACGGCCGAATCCATCCTGCGGGCGGTCGGCCTGGTGGTATGGGTGGCCGCCGAGGGGCTGCTGGATGCAGTCACCGCCCTGTCGGGCAGTGGCCCCGCCTATTTTTTCCTGCTGATGGAAACGCTGGAAAAGATCGGCGTCCGACTCGGCCTGGAACCCGAAATCGCGCGCCTGTTGACAATCCAGACCGCATTTGGCGCCGCTAAAATGGCGCTGGAAAGCCCCGATAATGCGGCGGCGCTGCGCGCCCGGGTCACCTCGCCCGGCGGCACCACCGAGCGGGCAATCAGTGTGTTCCAGGATGAGCAACTTGACGTGTTGATCGCCAAGTCGCTGAGCGCCTCATTGGCAATCCTGGAAACGCCGGCCCTGCTGGCCGATGGTCTTGACGATCTGGTCGCCAAGGCACTGGAAGCTGCCCGCCATCGTTCGGTGGAACTGGGCGATCTGCTGGGGGGCCAGCCATGACCGCAACAGTTTTTCTGATCCAGACCGTATTCGGTTTTTACATCCTGGCGGTGATGCTGCGCTTTTTGTTGCAATGGGTGCGCGCCGATTTCTACAACCCCTTGGTGCAGTTCCTGGTCCGCATCACCAATCCGCCGCTGCTGCCGTTGCGCCGGATCATACCCGGCTACCGGGGGCTGGATTTGGCGTCGGTGGCGCTCGCCTTCGCCCTGCAACTGGTTGAAGTGTTGCTGGTCACCTTGCTGTTTGGCCGCCCCCTCGGCGTTGGTGGTCTGTTGTTGCTGACAGTGATGGAACTGCTCAAGCTGCTGATCAATATTTATTTGTGGGGCGTGATCATCCAGGTGGTGCTGAGCTGGGTCAACCCGGATCCCTATCATCCAGCGGCGCGGGTGCTGGCCCAGTTAACCGCACCACTGCTGCGGCCTGCCCGGCGCTGGCTACCGCCGATTTCCGGCGTGGACTTGTCGCCGATGCTGGTGGTGGTGGCGCTGATCTTCCTCAGCCTGTTGTTGCAGGATTTTCTTGGCCTGTTGACGGGGCTACGCTGAGGTCGTGGCCGCCGGCTACCGCTGGGACGGCGCTGACCTGATTCTTCAGGTGCGGGCGCGGCCGCGCGCTGGCCGTGACGAGTGGGCAGGATTGCGGGAAGGCCGGTTTGAAGTCCGCATCACCGCCCCGCCCGTGGACGGCCAGGCGAACGCGCATTTGCGAGAGTTTCTGGCCGACCGGTTCGGGGTAGCCAAAAGTCAGGTGACGTTGCTGGCCGGGGAAACCGGCCGCGACAAGCGTTGGCGCATTGCCGCGCCCAAACGGTTGCCCCCCGGCATCGAACTGCGAACCGTCTAGAGCGGCTCCAACAGCGTTCCCACGCCGGAGCGT
>CALMNY010000379.1 GCA_937872125.1 uncultured Candidatus Competibacteraceae bacterium
ACCCGGCCATAGCGGCCCTCGCGCGGCTTGGCGCGGGCCAGCAGCGGCGCCCACAGGGCGATGACCAGCACCTGGATCGGGCTGTTGAACCGCATGTGCAATTCGGCGATCAACAACGGATCGTCCGAACCCCACAACTGGCGCAGGGGCAGCGTCTCTCGATGTTGCCAGGCCTGCGGCGGCGGGGTGGTGTCAATCCGCACCGTGGCCCGTTCGAACTGGAGCATTTCATAATCGCCCTGACCGGGCGTACCCCGGTAGCGGTGGCCATGGTCGAGAATGAGACGCCGCAGGCCATCCTCACCAACCTCCTGCCGGCCCCGGTCGCCCGTGGTGATGCTCAGGTCGCCATCCGGTTCGCGGCTCTGGACGAAGACATGGCGCAATTCACGGCCGTCCAGGGCGCCGATATAGACCACGTGCCGGCCGTTCAGCACCTCGCGAAACGACCCCGGCGTGAACATCGAAAGTTCAGCTTCCTTGCGGGCTTTGGCCAGCACCTCGAACTGGAATTCCATCAGCGCCGGGACCGCCAGAAACGACAGGCCAGCGGTAACCACAGCCAGCAGCGCCGCCAGCAGAAATACTGCGCGATAGACCGATAACGGCCCGTAACCGCAGGCGGCCAGCACCGTCATTTCGTGGTCGCGGTACAACCGTCCCAGCGTCAGCATGATGCTGAGCAGAAACGCCAGGGGGATGAGCAGGGTCAGGAGTTCAACAGCCTGCAAACCCAACAGCAAAAAGATCGAATCCTTGGCCAGCAGGCCGTTGGCAGCCTTGCTCAGAAAATTGGCAAGGCGGTGACTGAGCACCATGGCCAGCAGCACCAGGACGGTTGCCAGCAGGGTGAGGGCGATTTCGCGGATTAAATAGCGATCAATGATAGAGGGCACGACCGAGAACGCTCCGGCGCGCAAGCTGTGAGGGGGGGCGATTTCCGGTTAAACTCATTAACTTTATAACGGCCCGATGAAAACAAACACCTAATCAAACCAGGGGTAGCCCACCAATGGAATTCACGGTCAAAAGCGGCAATCCAGAGAAACAGCGCACCGCCTGCCTGGCGCTGGGCGTGTACGAATCCCGGCGCCTGACGCCCGCCGCTGAACAGTTCGACACGGCTTGCGGCGGCGCTCTGGGTAACCTGCTGCGGCGGGGCGATCTGGAAGGCAAGATCGGCCAGTCGCTGCTGCTGTTCAACCTCCCCGGAACGCTGTGCGAGCGGGTGCTGCTGGTCGGCTGTGGCCGGGAGCGGGAGGTGGATGACCGCCGCTTTCGCCAAATCATGCACCATGCCGCTGCCGCCCTGAATGAAACCGCTGCTGCCGAGGTGGTGATCTACCTGACCGATCTCGTGGTCAAGGGCCGCGAGCTGAACTGGAAAATCCGCCAGATCGTCGAAGCATTCGAGGAAGCCCGCTACCGCTCCGACGCGCTCAAGAGCAAGAAGGACGCGCCGCGCCGGTTCCCGCGCAAGATTATACTCAGCGTGCCCGGTCGGCGCGAATTGCCCGGCGGCGAACGGGCGGTGCGCGAGGGCGTCGCTATCGCCGCCGGCGTCAAGCTGACCAGGGATCTGGGCAATCTGCCGCCCAATCTTTGCACACCGGCCTATCTGGCCGAGCAGGCCCAGACGCTGGCTCAGGAGTTTCCGGCGTTGCGGGTCGAGGTGCTGGAAGAAACCGATCTGGAGCGGCTGGGCATGGGCGCCTTGCTGGCGGTGACGCGCGGCAGCGCCCAGCCGGCCAAGCTGATCCGGCTGGAGTATCGGCAGGGACCGGCGATGCGCAAACCCTATGTCCTGGTGGGCAAGGGCGTGACCTTTGATACCGGCGGCATCTCGCTCAAACCTGGCGAGGGCATGGATGAGATGAAATTCGACATGTGCGGGGCGGCCAGCGTGCTGGGAACGTTGCGGGCCTGCATGGAACTGCAACTGCCGCTGAACGTCATCGGCCTGATTCCAGCGGTGGAGAACATGCCGGGCGGGCGGGCCAGTCGGCCGGGCGACATCGTCACCAGCCTGTCCGGGCAGACGATTGAGATTCTCAACACCGACGCCGAGGGGCGACTGATCCTGTGCGACGCGCTGACCTATGCCGAGCGCGATGAACCGGCGGCGGTGATTGACATCGCCACCCTGACCGGGGCCTGCATCATCGCGCTGGGCCGGCATCCGCATGGCCTGTTCAGCAACCATCCGCCGCTGGCGCACGCCCTCCAGGCCGCCGCCCACACCGCCTATGACCGGGTATGGGAGTTGCCGCTGTGGGAAGACTATCAGGAAGGACTGGACAGCAATTTCGCCGACATGGCCAACGTCGCCGGCAACCGCGACGGCGGCGCGATCATGGGCGCCTGCTTCCTGTCCCGCTTCGCCAAAAAGTTCCACTGGGCGCATCTGGACATCGCCGGCACGGCCTGGAAAACCGGCAAGGCCAAGGGCGCCACCGGACGGCCCGTGCCGTTGCTGACCCAGTATCTGCTGGATCGGGCCGCCGAAGCGGAACGGGAGGATGGGCGTGCCGCGCATTGATTTCTACGTGCTGCCCGACCAGCGCGACAACGGCCGGGTGTTGCTGGCCTGCCGGCTGGCCGACAAGGCGTACAACCTCGGCCATACGGTCTACCTCCTCGCCGCTTCGGAAGCGCAGGCGGCGGCGCTGGATGATCTGCTGTGGACCTTTCGCCAGGACAGCTTTATTCCCCACGAACGCTATCCGCTGGCCGGTGCGGAATGTTCACCGGTGCTGGTCGGCGCGGCGTCGCCGGCGGCGGTCGAGGCGCAGGTGCTGATCAATTTAACGGATGCGTTTCCCGAAGGATTCGAGCGGTTCGAGCGGGTGGTGGAACTGGTGGACCAACATCCCGACGTGCTGGCGAAATCGCGCGAGCGATTCCGGCAGTACCGGGAGCGAGGCTTTATCCCTGAATCCCATAAGCTGTGAACACCCGCCGAAGCGCCCAGCCGCTACCTGGCGTCCCCAGCCCAATCCGCAAATGCTGCTGGGAAATCAATGAGCCGTCTGTGCTCAACCGCCAAATTTCGCAGTAAATTCTACCGAATGCCGGAAATTGACGTAAAATTACCACTCTGTTCAGCAATCTTTACTAGGAGTTCCAACTCCTTTACAGTCTTCTGGAGACTTTCATGCCCGACTACCGTTCCCGCACCACCACCCACGGCCGCAATATGGCGGGCGCCCGCGCGCTGTGGCGGGCCACTGGCGTCAAGGATAGCGACTTTGGCAAACCGATCATCGCCGTCGCCAATTCCTTCACTCAATTCGTGCCTGGCCACGTCCACCTGAAAGACCTGGGCCAACTGGTGGCGCGCGAGATCGAAGCCGCCGGCGGCATCGCCAAGGAATTCAATACCATCGCCATTGACGACGGTATCGCCATGGGCCATGGCGGGATGCTGTACTCGCTGCCCTCGCGCGAGTTGATCGCTGATTCAGTTGAGTACATGGTCAATGCCCACTGCGCCGACGCGCTGGTCTGCATTTCCAACTGCGACAAGATCACCCCCGGTATGTTGATGGCGGCGCTACGGCTCAATATCCCCGCCATTTTCGTCTCTGGCGGACCGATGGAGGCCGGCAAAACCCGGCTGGCGGCGCACAAGCTGGACCTGGTGGACGCCATGGTCGCCGCCGCCGATGACCGCATCGACGACGCCACGGTGATGGAAATGGAACGCTCGGCCTGTCCGACCTGCGGCTCCTGCTCTGGCATGTTCACCGCCAACTCCATGAACTGCCTGACCGAGGCGCTGGGCCTGAGCCTGCCCGGCAACGGCTCGTTGCTGGCGACTCACGCCGATCGCCGGGAACTGTTTCTGGAAGCGGGCCGGCGCATCGTCGAACTCACCAAGCGCTACTACGAACAGGATGATGCCTCGGTGCTGCCGCGCGGCATCGCGACGTTCGAAGCCTTCGAAAACGCCATCAGCCTCGATATCGCCATGGGCGGCTCCACCAACACCGTGCTACACCTGCTGGCAGCGGCCTGGGAAGGCGGGGTGAATTTCACCCTGCGCGACATTGATCGGCTGTCGCGGCAGACGCCGAATCTGTGCAAGGTCGCGCCCTCCACCCCGAACTATCATCTGGAAGACGTACATCGAGCCGGTGGGGTGATCGCCATTCTCGGCGAACTGGACCGGGCCGGGTTGCTGCATCGCGCCGTGCGCACGGTGCATAGCGAGACCTTGGCCGAGGCGCTGGACCGTTGGGATATCACTCGTCCATCTTCCTGGGATGAGGCGCGAATCCGCTACTCCGCCGGCCCGGCGGGCATTCCCACCCAGGAAGCGTTCAGCCAGGATACCCGCTGGCCGAGTTTGGATCTGGACCGGGCCAGCGGTTGCATCCGCGACCAGGCCCATGCCTATTCCCAGGATGGCGGGCTGGCGGTGCTGTACGGCAACCTGGCCGAGGAGGGCTGTATCGTCAAGACCGCCGGCGTGGACGAGGACAACCTGACATTCCAGGGTCCGGCGCGGGTAGTGGAAAGTCAGGAAGACGCTGTCGCAGCCATTCTGGGCGGGCGGATTCAGCCCGGCGACATCGTGCTGATCCGCTATGAAGGGCCGCGCGGCGGACCGGGGATGCAGGAAATGCTCTATCCGACCAGCTATCTGAAATCCAAGGGGCTGGGCAAAGTCTGCGCGCTGATCACCGACGGGCGCTTCTCTGGCGGCACCTCCGGCCTGTCCATCGGCCATGTCTCGCCGGAAGCGGCGGAAGGCGGCGTCATCGCCCTGGTGGCGGAAGGCGACCGGATCGAGATTGATATTCCCAACCGCCGGATCCATCTGGCGGTGAGCGATGAGGAACTGCAACGGCGGCGGGCGGCGATGCAGGAACGGGGAGCGGCAGCCTGGAAGCCGGTTCACCGCCAGCGGCCGGTATCGCCGGCGCTGCGCGCCTACGCCGCCATGACCACCAGCGCCTCCCATGGCGCTGTGCGCGATGTCAGCCAGGTGGAGCGTTAGGCGATTTCTATAAAAGACCTTACCAGGTTCCCCGTAGTAGGGACACGGCGGCGCCGTGTCCCTACAGGTCCTACGGCTATAATCTTTCCAGGAAATCGCCTTGAATCAGTATCTGGGCGATGACGCCACCATCCAGCATTGTCAGAAACTTGCTAAGGAGATGAGCCATGAGTCAGACTGAAGGCGGTAATAGCCCGCGCCTCAGGTTGGTTAATCACCTGAAGCTGATTGATGATTTGTGGCAGAAACTGTACTACGTCAAATGGAACGCCAAATCATTTGCCATGCTGGTGCGACTGGCGCGGGATATGGTGCAAACCGCGCAGGACCTTGACGACGCACGCCTGCGCAATCTGGTTGCGCAGCTGGAGCAGCATATCGGGAATTGCGCGGCCAGCGGCAGCCTGCCCAGCGAACCCGACCGGCAACGGCTGATAGCCCTGATTGACGCCCTGCGCAATATGTTGGTAAACGGGGGCAGTCTCAGTGGGAGCGACGAACCCCGGACTCGCCCCCTGTTGTCACCCTTGCCGGAAATCTTCGTGATCGCTCCAGGTGAAAATTCGCTGCTGGTGGCGAAATTTGAGGATTCCGGCTACAAGGTTCATTACATCGCTAACCTGGTCGAGGCGGAGCGGCGTTTGCAGGAACGGGCGCCCGGCGCCATCATCGTTGACGTGGATTTTCCCGGCAGCCCGGATGCGGCCCTCAAGCTGATCGCTAACCTGCGCGCCGAAACCGGCTTGCGGGCGCCGGTGCTGTTTCTGGCCGAGCGCAACGATATGAGCGCGCGGCTGGACGCGGTGCGGGCGGGCGGTATGGCCTATTTCAGCAAGCCGTTCGATAACGAGGATCTGTTGACCACCTTGCGGGAGTTGTTGTTGCCACAGACCTCGCAGGGCTATTTTCGGGTGTTGATCGTCAACGACCAGCCGACTGAAGCGTGGGAGATCGCAGGCGCGCTGGAGGAACAGGGCATTGTCCCGCGCGTCGTGATCCAGCCGCTACAAGTGCTGCAGGATATCTACCGGTTTCGGCCGGATTTGGTGCTGATTGATCTGGACCTCAAGGAAATCAATGCGCCGGAACTGGCTCAGGTGATTGCCCAGCATCGAGATTGCGACATCCTGCCCATGATCCTGCTGTGCTTCGCCGCCGATATGCCGCATTACCTGACCAGCCTGGACGTGCCGGGCGCCAGCCTGCTCGCCAAACCCTTGGCGCTCAGCTACCTGAGTTGGGAAGTCAAGCAACGACTGCGGCGGGCGCGCACCATCCGCGTCAAGCTCAGTTTGCTGACCGACAACGATTCGGTCAGTGGTCTGTTCAACCGCCGGCGCTATTTAGCTCTGCTGGAACAGGCGATTGAAAGCCTGGGCCTTAGTGTGCGGTCACTGGCGGTGGTCTTCATCGTACTGGATAACTTGCGCTCCATCCGCGATTCGGCTGGCGTGGCGATTGCCGATGAAGTAGTCGGCCAGGCGGCGGGCCGGCTGCGGCAGGTGCTGAACCAGGATCAACAGGCCTCGCGGTTCAGCGACGCCATTTTCACGGTGTTAATTCCCAACCTGCTGGGTGAACCGTTGCTGGCGCTGGCCCGACGCATCCGCGACACGCTGGAAACCGGGTTCTATAAAGTGGGCGAGCAGGCTTTGCTGTTGCGGACCAGTATCGGCATAACGGTGGCGACGGACCGCAGTCAGGATCATCTGGTGCTGATCCAGCAGGCGGACTCGGCGTGCGGCCTGGCCCGGCAAGCCAAGGGAGAACGCATCGTCTTGCAGCAAAGCAGACCGGCGGCTAAAGATGACCAGGAAACCTCATCGCGGGCGAGGATGCTGGAGGAAGTGCGCGAGATCGTTGCGCATGAACGGCTTTGGCTGGTGTTTCAACCTATTGCCAGCATGCGGGGCGATACCAATGAACGCTACGAGGTATTGTTGCGCTTGCGTGGCGGCAGCGGTCAGGAACTGGTCCCGGGCAGCGTGTTTGGCGTCGTTTACAACCATGAGCTGGGTCGGGTGCTGGACCGTTGGGTGATCGAGCATGTACTTGACTTGCTGCGCCAGCGCCAGTCGAAAACGACTGCGTTTATCAAAATCCTGCCAGTAACCCTGCAGGACCGGACGCTGAGCGGCTGGCTGAACGAGCGGCTGGAACAGACCGGAGTGGAAGCGCACTGCCTCGTGTTCGCTGTGGCGGAAACGACCGCCGAGCGCAGCTTGCGTGATATGTTTGGGTTCCTGGGCGGCATTAAAATGCTGGGTTGCGGCTTTTGTCTGGACCGTTTCGGTCGAGGGGCTGATTCACTGGCGCTGCTCAAGAATCTGGGCGCTGATTACGTCAAGCTGGATATGCACTTTGTCAATGGCATCGCCAAGGACCCCAAAAAGCAGATGCAGCTCAAGGAGTTGACACAAAGCCTGGAGGCTCTGGGAGCAACCACTATCGTTGGCGGGGTGGAGGATGTCAAAGCCATGCCCATCCTGTGGTCGCTGGGCGTGGACCTGATCCAGGGATTTTTCCTGCAGCGCCCCTATGGCGAGATGAGCTACGACTTCTCCGGCGCTGCGTTCTAGCGGGCTGTCAACGACGAAATGATGGATAGGGTAGAGGAGCGGAGCGAAATCCACCTTTCGTGATCTCTACGGCGTAACCATCCCGATAGCTGGGATAGCGGAATTGAAAGCCGGTGGCGCGCAGCCGGGCGTTACGGCAACGCTTGCTGGCCCGCATGCGCAATGCCGGATCGCCGGCCCCGGCGCCGGGCTTCAAGGGCAGGTCCGTGGCCAGCGGTGGTTCCGGTACGCCAAGCTGGGCCGCCAGCCAGCTTAAGACCTCGTCCAGCGGCGCCGGGTCGTCATCCACGGCGAGGTACAGCGGCGCCGATTCCGGCAGGAGCAACAGATGCTCCAGTACCCGGGCGCAATCGTCGCGGTGGATGCGGTTGGTATAGAGCGGCGGGCCGGCGGGGCGGGTGGCGGTTCCGGCGCGAACGCTCTCGATCAGCCGGGTGCGGCCAGGGCCATAGATACCGCCGAAGCGAACCGCTACTGCTGGCCACGGGCTATCCCACAGCAATTGTTCCCCGGTGCGAATGCAGCGCCCGCTGAAGCTGTCGGCCTCGGCGGGCGAATCCTCGTCCACCCACTCGCCCTGATGCTGAGCGTAGACCGAGGTGCTGGAGGTGAACAGCAACCGGCGCGGTTGCTGGCCCGCCTGACGCAGGGCGTCGAGCAGGTTCTGAACGCCGGCAACGTAGGCGGCCTGATAATGACTCTCGCTGAAGCCGGCGGCGGCGGCGCTGTAGACCACACCATCCAGCGCCGGTGGCAACGTGTTCAGGGTCGCCGGATCGGTCAAATCGGCGGCCAGCGGCTGAATGCCAGGCGGCAAATCGGCCGGGCGGCGTTTCAACCCCCAAACTTCATGGCCGGCAGCACACAACCGCTGGCCCAATGTTGCGCCAATATCACCGCAGCCAGCGATCAGAATACGCGCCATGGCGCCATCCTCTTAAGGAAGTGGAAACTTGATGACTCCGGAAGCATTTGACCGGCGCGTGCTGGAGTGGTTTGACGGGCACGGTCGCAAACGCCTGCCCTGGAAAGAGAACCCCACGCCCTACCGGGTTTGGGTATCCGAGATCATGCTGCAACAAACCCAGGTGGCGACAGTTATGGCCTATTATGAACGGTTCATGGCCCGGTTTCCCAGTCTGGTCGCTCTGGCGGATGCAAGTGTTGATGACGTATTGGGATTGTGGGCCGGCTTGGGATACTACGCCCGCGCCCGCCATATGCACGAGACAGCGCAGATCGTGCGTGACCGGCATGGCGGGGAATTACCGCTGGATCGCACCCTGCTGGAGGCGCTGCCGGGCATTGGCCGTTCGACGGCGGGAGCGATTCTGGCGCTGGCGGCCGGGCAACGGCAACCGATTCTGGACGGCAACCTCAAACGGCTGCTGGCGCGCTTCGCTGCGGTCGAGGGCTGGCCGGGTCAATCTCAGGTATTGGCGACCCTGTGGGAACTGGCGGAGCGTTATACCCCGGTGGAACGGGTGGCGGATTACACCCAGGCGATGATGGATCTTGGCGCACTGATTTGTACGCCGCGCCGGCCGCGTTGTCTCCAATGCCCGTTGGCGACGGCTTGCGCCGCTCATGCCCAGGGCCGGGAATCGGATTATCCCGCGCCGAAACCCAGGCGGGACTTGCCGGTGCGAGCGACGCGGATGTTGCTGCTGCGCGGGGCCGAGGATACGGTATTGTTAGAGCGCCGACCGCCAGTGGGGGTCTGGGGTGGGCTATGGAGTTTTCCCGAATGTCCGCCGGAGGCCGATATCACTGCCTGGTGCCGGGCACGGTTGGGGCTGGAGGTGACGGTGGGAATGCCGTGGCGCGTGCAGCGGCACCGCTTCAGCCATTTTTGTCTGGATATTACGCCGGCGCCCGCGACGGTGACGCAGGCGGCGGGCATGGTGATGGAAGGCGAGCGTTTTGTCTGGTATAACATCCGCCGCCCTGATGGGCGTGGGGTAGCCGCTCCGGTGAGACGACTGCTGACTTTATTGGCCAAAGAATGAGCGAACGAACGGGATCAGCGAATGGCTCGAATGGTGAAGTGCGTCAAGCTCGGTGTTGAAGCCGAGGGGTTGGATCGGCCGCCCTACCCGGGGGAACTGGGCAGGCGGATTTTCGAGAACGTCTCCAAGCCGGCCTGGCAGCAATGGCTGCGCCAGCAGACCATGCTGATCAATGAATACCGGTTGACTCCGTTTGAGCCGAAGGCCCGTCAGTTCCTGGAGGAGCAGATGACACAGTTTTTCTTCGGCGCCGGTTCGGTATTGCCGGAGGGTTACGTGCCGCCGAAACTGTGAGCCGGCTTGACGACAAGCCGGCAAGCTGCTTAAATGCGCCCTTCTTTTGCGCAGCGCGCAGAGTTTGGCCAGGTAGCTCAGTTGGTAGAGCAGCGGACTGAAAATCCGCGTGTCGTTGGTTCGATTCCGACCCTGGCCACCA
>CALMNY010000380.1 GCA_937872125.1 uncultured Candidatus Competibacteraceae bacterium
GTGGTGGATGAAGTCGCCAACGTCACCCCCAACGACCATCTGCCTTACGTCGGCAAGAGCGCGTTTGCGCACAAGGGCGGCGTACACGTAGCCGCCATGCGCCGTTCGGAGCAGTCGTACCAGCACGTTGCGCCGGAGCGGGTCGGCAATCGGATGCGCGTGGTGGTTTCCGCCCTGTCGGGGCGGGCGAACATCCTCAGTAAGGCCGAGGAGCACGGCGTGGATGTCAGCAGCGTGGCGGACGTGGTCGGCGTGCTCAACGACGTGAAGGAACTCGAAGCGCGCGGCTTTTCGTTCGAGGCCGCCGAAGCCTCGGTCGCCATGATGCTCAAGCGCCAGCAGCCGGGCTACAAGCCACTGTTTGAACTGGTGGATTTTCTGGTCAACGTGGAGCATCGCCAGGGCCGGGGCATTTTTGCCGAAGCCATGGTCAAGCTGAAGGTGGGCGACGAGGTGATGCACACCGCCGCCGAGGGCAATGGCCCGGTGAACGCCCTCGACCTGGCCCTGCGCAAGGCGCTGATGGGGCACTACCCGCAAATCGCCTCGTTCCAGTTGGCGGACTACAAAGTCCGCATTCTGGATGGCCAGGATGGGACTGAGGCGATTACCCGCGTGCTGATTGACACCCGCAACACCACCCGGCTGTGGAGCACCGTCGGCGCCAGCGCCAATATCATCGAAGCCTCCTGGCAGGCGCTGGTGGATGCGGTGGAGTACGGATTGTCAGTGGCGCATTGATCAAGGCGAACGGCGAACGGCAATAACCCGATACCTGATGGAATAACCATGAAAGCAAACATCGTTTTACTCCCCGGCGACGGCATCGGCCCGGAAGTGGTCGGCGAGGCGGTTCGCGTCCTGGACGCGATTGCCGGCAAATTCAATCATCAATGGACCTACCAGGAACGGTTGATGGGGGGCTGTTCGATTGATCGCTTCGGCTCGTCGCTGACCGATGAAACCCTGGCCGATTGCCAGGCGGCGGATGCGGTGCTGTTGGGCGCAGTGGGCGGGCCGAAATGGGATAACCCGAACGCCAAAGACCGCCCGGAGCGTGGACTTCTGGCCCTGCGCAAGGGCCTGGGCGTGTTCGCCAACCTGCGTCCGGTCAAGGTTCACCCGGCGCTGATCGAATCATCGCCGCTCAAGCCGGAAAAGCTCCAGGGTGTGGATATTCTGGTTATTCGCGAGTTGACCGGCGGTCTGTATTTCGGCTGGCCGAAGGGCCGTGATGTCAAGGATGGCCGCGAGCGCGCCGTGGATACCCTGGAATATTACGATTACGAAATTCGCCGCGTGCTGGATTTGGCGTTCAAGCTGGCGAAAGGCCGCAAGGGCAAGGTCACGTCGGTGGACAAGGCGAACGTGCTCGAATCGTCGCGGCTGTGGCGGCAGATCGCGGTGCAGGTCGGCGTGGCGAACCCGGAGATTGCTCTGGAACATGTCCTGGTGGACACCGCCGCCATGCGGCTGATCACCGGTCCCGCCGGAATGGATGTGGTGGTGACTGAAAACATGTTTGGCGACATTCTCACTGACGAGGCTTCGGTGCTGGCGGGTTCGATGGGGATGCTGCCCTCCGCCAGTCTGGGGGAAGGCAGGGTCGGACTGTACGAACCGATTCATGGCTCGGCGCCTGACATCGCCGGGAAGGGCATCGCCAACCCGATTGGCATGATCCTGTCCACCGCCATGCTATTGCGTCACTCGCTGGGGCTGGAGGCGGAAGCCGCCGCTATCGAACAAGCGGTGGAGGTTACGATCACTGCCGGTGCGCGCACCGCTGATCTCGGTGGGAAACTGACCACGACTCAGATGGCGGATGAGATTATCCGCCGGTTGTAGGCTCAGTAGCGGGTAAGCATCTGCTGAAAAGTTTGTTGTCATTGATAGAGGCTATCTGAAAACTCACTGATTGATTGCAGGAGCCGGCTTGCCGGCGATAGAGTCCGCCGAAATCGTCCGCAGGGGCTCCTGCAATCACAAGGCCTTGATTGTAGGAGCGAGCTTGCTCGCGATATGAAGGCCAGCAATCGCGGCCAAGGCCACTCCCACACATAAGCCATTGATTTATTAATATTCGGTTTTTTGACAGCTTCTCAGGGTCAGGTGGGCTTGCCAGCCGCTGGGGAATGTAGGGGTGGTTATCACGTTTGGAGCTTGTTATTTCCCATTTGCGCGACTGCCTTAAGGGAAAGCGAAATTTCCATTATCCATCTGCATGAGCGAGCGCGTCGGCGCCAGTGCGCTCTTGCGGTGTGCGTCAGCGCGCGGCAGCAGATGATCAAAGTAGAACTCGGCCGTTTGAATCTTGGCGCGATAGAACTCGGCCGATTCCGCGCCCTTGCCACTGAGCAGCAAGGCGTTAGCCCTGGCGGCTTGCAAGGCCCAGAAATAGCCCATCATCACGTAGCCTGAATACATCAGGAAGTCCACGCTCCCCGCACCCACCAGATCACGATCCTTGGCCGCGCGCAGCATGATGCACACGGTGATCACATTCCATTCAAGGGCGCGTCTGATCGTCGCGCGCGCCATCGCACCGATCGGTCCGCGGGCGAATAGGTGCGGTTTGGCAAAGCGCATCATGATGCGGGTGAAGTCGCGCACGCACTTTCCCTTGGTGCCAATCAGCACCTTGCGGCCCAGCAGGTCGAGGGCCTGAATACCGGTGGTGCCCTCATACAGGGTTGCGATGCGCGCGTCGCGAACGATCTGCTCCATCCCATGCTCATTGATGTAGCCATGGCCGCCAAACACCTGCATGCCGAGATTGGCGGCTTCCAGACCCATTTCGGTCAGAAAGCCCTTGAGGATGGGGGTGTAGAAGCCGAGTCGGTTATCGTACTGTTCCCGCGTGGCGGGATCGTTTTCGAGCACCGCATTGAACAGGAGGTCGGCCGTCTGGGCCGCCGCATAGATCATGGCGCGGCCACCTTCAGCAATGGCTTTCTGCGTCAGCAACATGCGCCGCACATCGGCGTGCCAGATCAGCGCGTCGGCGGCTGAATCGGGTTCCTTTTTTCCCGACAGGGCGCGCATCGAGCGGCGCTCCCTGGCGTAGGACAGCGCGCCTTGAAACGACGCTTCGGCGTGGGCGATGCCTTGGATGGCCGTACCGAGGCGCGCGGTATTCATAAACGTGAACATGGCCTCCAACCCCTTGTTGGGTTCGGAGATCAGGCTGCCGACCGCTCCATCAAAATTCAGTACGGCGGTCGCGGAGGCATGGATGCCCATTTTATGTTCGATGGAGCCGCAACGGACCGCGTTGCGTGGGCCTGCCGAACCATCGCCGTTAACCAGGAACTTGGGTACGATGAACAGCGAGATGCCCCGCGTGCCGGCCGGTGCCCCGGGCAGGCGCGCGAGGACGATATGCACAATGTTCGCGGCAAGATCATGTTCGCCGGCCGAGACGAACATCTTGGTGCCGGTGATTTGGTAGCGGCCGTCGGGCTGGGGTTCGGCCCTGGTCCTGACTTGCGCCAGATCGGTGCCGCAGTGCGGTTCGGTCAGGCACATGGTGCCGGTCCATTCACCGCTGACCAGCGCCGGCAGGTATTGGGCTTTCTGCGCCTCGGTCCCGTATTGCAGGATCGTGTTGATGCACCCCAGGCTCAGGCCCGGATACATGTTGAACGACCAGTTGGCCGCGCCCATCATTTCCGATTTGAAGACACTGATCGAGTAAGGCAGACCCTGGCCGCCGTACTCCGCCGGGTAGGAAAGACCCTGCCAGCCCCCTTCGACAAATTGCTGGTAGGCTTCCTTGAAGCCGGCGGGAGTGGTGACGTCACCGTGACTAAAGTGACAGCCTTCCTGGTCGCCAGAAAGGTTCAACGGGGCGAGAGCTTCCTCGCACAGGGCAGCGGCGCCTTCGAGGATCGCCGCCACGATGTCAGGCGTCGCCTCGCCGCCGTTGGCCAGCTTGGCATAGTGCGCCGGGTAATCCAGCACCTCATTCAACAGGAAGTGCATGTCGCGCAGAGGAGCTTTATAAGTGGGCATGGGGTTACCTTTGAGAATAGGGTATTAGGCCATCCGCCGCCCGTGAAGCGCGGCGAGTGGTGCGAGTGCTTGGGCCAGCACGCCGCCTGGCTTGCGCCACGGCAGCGAGTGGGTCAGGATTTCCCTCGGACGATGAACGTGGGTGCTTTCATGGCAACCCGCCCGCCCTGAAGCTAAAATCTAGCGGGCCGGTATAAAAAACCGGGTGGAAGTCCCCGCCCCGGGTTGCCACGTCAGCCGCCAGTTCACCGCATTTCCAGTTCGTTGAGATGCAGATCAAACTTCTGGATCATTTCCGCCAGACTGCAAATGTCCTCCGGCGTGGGCGCGTTCGCCGCCTCCGCGCCGGAGCCAGTCCCGGAGAACACCAACCAGGCCAGCCGCTTGGATTCGCGCAGGCCATCGTCCTCCTCGTTGATCGCCTCCATGACCTCGCCGCATTGCACCAGTTGATCAAAAAAGTTGTGGCCTTCCTGTTGGGCGCGCGTCAGGGCGCCAATGCCCGCCAGCCAGATTTGACTGGCCAAGGCCAGCGTGTTTTCCACCCTGCGCGTTTCGCGCAAGCATTGCTGCAATTGTTGGTACGCCATGTCCGTTACTCCTGGAGAATGAAGGATATCGGGTCATCCGCCGCCCATGGAGCGCGGCGAGTTATGAGTGCTTGGGCCAACACGCTGCTCGGCTTGCGCCACGGCAACGAGTGGGTCAGGATTGCGCAAGGATGCCCGGTCGCTGGCTCGCCAGCCGGGGCCAGGTTTTGAGCGTATGGTTCGTGGCGCTCATGATTCTCCTCTGGGTTCCCGCAAGATGACTCATAGTGCATGGATGTTCACTGAAAAAATAGCTTAAATTGGCTGTTCTGCTTATATATCGTTTAAGTGATTGTATGTGAATGGAATATTTATTATTTTATCTGTACAATTGTTACTCCAAATCGGACGAAAAGGGCTGTTATGGTCTCTGGCACACCCACTCGGAAGCGTTCCAACGCGGTCTCGCGCAGCGAGCGTAAAGATCTGACGCGCGCCAATCTGCTACAGGCGGCTCTGGCCCTGATGGGGGAGGGGCGCAGCTTCACCAGTCTGGCGCTGCGGGAGATTGCCCGCGAGGCGGGCGTGGTGCCAACCGCCTTCTACCGGCACTTTCGTAATACCGATGAACTCGGGCTGGCGCTGGTTGAGGAACTGGGGATTACGCTCCGCCGCCTGCTGCACGAGGCGCGAAAGATGGATGTCGCGCCGCGTGACATCCTGCGGCGGTCAGTGAGCGTCTATCTGGACTATGTGAAACTTAACCGCCTGCAGTTCGTGTTCATCTCCAGCGAACGCTCGGGAGGAAGCCGCATCCTGCGCTTGGCGATTCGCAATGAGGTGACTCATTTCATCAATGAAATGGCGCAGGATTTCCGACTGCACGGCTTCTACCCCAACCTGCCGACGTCGAGTTTGCAGATGGTTTGCAGCATGATCGTGATGACCATGCTCGCGGCGGCCACCGATATCCTCGATCTGCCGCCC
>CALMNY010000381.1 GCA_937872125.1 uncultured Candidatus Competibacteraceae bacterium
TCGCCAGCGCCCGGATGCTGGTGTTCGGGCTGGTGATGATGGTGATGATGGTGGTCCGCCCGCAGGGTTTGTTGCCGGCGCGAGGACGGCCATCGGGCAGTTGATCGCCCATGGCGGTTGGCATGGGGGGATGCGCGATGCCGCCGTTCCTCTTTGATCGGTTCCGCCGGCATGGATTTTTCGGTCATCGGCTTGTTCTATCCAGGAATTTCGGCTAATCCTTATCAACCATCGTTCGTTCCCGGCACGTTTGCCTGGTTAAAGCCATCGCCACGAGGAGAGAGTCGTTTGATGAACACGATCAACCGCAATGTTCTGAGCGCCGCCGTCGGCGCGGTCATCCTGAGTCTGGGGGGGCCGGCGCAGGCCCAGGACACCCTTAAAATTGCCATCGCTGGCCCCACCACCGGCCCCGTCGCCCAGTATGGCGACATGCAGATGATGGGCGCCAAGATGGCGGTCGAGCAGATCAACGCCAAGGGCGGCGTCAACGGCAAGAAGCTGGAAGCGGTGATCATGGATGATGCGTGCGAACCCAAGCAGGCGGTCGCCGTCGCCAACCAGATCGTCAATCAGAAGATCAAGTATGTGGTCGGTCACCTGTGCTCCGGTTCCACCCAGCCCGCCTCCAAGCTGTACGAGGACGAAGGCATTTTGATGATCACGCCGGCGGCCACCAACCCCGCCATCACCCAGCAAGGCTACAAGATGGTGTTCCGCACCATCGGCACCGACGACCAGCAGGGACCGACCGCCGGCAAATACATCGCCGGGACGATCAAGCCCAAGAAACTGGCCATCCTTCACGACAAGCAGCAGTACGGCGAGGGCATCGCCAAGGAAGTGAGGAAGACGGTCGAGGCGGGCGGGATCAAGCCGGTGCTGTTCGAGGGCGTCAACAAGGGCCAGACCGACTTTTCCGCCCTGATCACCAAGATGAAGAAGGAAGGGGTGGAGTTCATCTACTACGGCGGTTATCACCCGGAACTGGGCCTGCTGCTGCGGCAATCGAAAGAGCAGGGCTTCGACGCCAAGTACATGGGTCCCGAAGGCGTGGGCAACAAAGACATCAGCGCCATCGCCGGCCCGGCGTCGGAAGGCTTGCTGGTGACGCTGCCCGCCGACTTCAGCGCCGATCCCGCCAACGCCGATCTGGTGGCGGCTTTCAAAGCCAAAAATCAGGACCCCACCGGCCCGTTCGTGATGCCCGCTTATGCCGGCGTGCAGATCATCGCCGACGCGATCAAGGGCGCCAAAACCGAGGATGCGGTCAAGCTGGCCGACTACATCCGCAAGAACAGTTTCGACACCCCTATCGGCAAGGTGGCGTTTAAGGAGAATGGTGATCTGAAGGAGTTTGAGTTCGTCATCTTCACCTGGCACGCCGACGCCACCAAGACGCCGGTTAAATAAGGCTAAAGGCTAAAGGCTAAAGGCTAAAACCCATGACAATGAGCGGGGGTTGGGAAACATCACCAAGATTTGGAATCAGCTTCCTTTTACCTTTTACCTTTTACCTTTAGCCTGCCTTTGACCCTATGTCCGGTTTCTCCCTCCTCGAATTCCTCCAACAGATCATCAACGGTCTGACTCTGGGCAGCATCTACGCCCTGATCGCCATTGGCTACACCATGGTGTACGGCATCATCGGCATGATCAATTTCGCCCACGGCGAAATCTACATGATCGGCGCTTATGTGGGCCTGCTGGTCATCACCGCGCTGGGGCTGTTCGGCGTGGACAGCATTTCGATGATTCTGCTGGCGACGCTGGCGATCAGCATCCTGGTGACTGCCTCCTACGGCTGGACCGTAGAGCGGTTGGCCTACCGGCCGCTGCGCGGCAGCCCCCGGCTGGTGCCGCTGATCTCGGCCATCGGCGTCTCGATCTTCCTGCAGAACTACGTCCAGTTGGGCCAGGGCGCCCGCGATGTGTCCATGCAGCCGGTGCTGACCGGCGGCTGGCGCTTTGGGCCGGAAGGTGACTTTCAGGTCTATCTGTCCTACATGCAGGTGCTGATTGCGGTGGTCACGGTGGCCTTTATGACTGGCCTGACCCTGTTTATCGGCCGTTCGCGCATGGGCCGCGCCTGTCGCGCCTGCTCCGAGGATCGGGCCATGGCCAATCTGCTCGGCATTGACACCGACCGAGTGATCGCCGTCACCTTCGTCCTGGGCGCGGCGCTGGCGGCGGTGGCCGGCGTGCTGGTCAGCATGTACTACGGCCTGGTCAATCCCTTCATCGGCTTCATGGCGGGACTGAAAGCGTTCACGGCGGCGGTGCTGGGCGGCATCGGCAGCATCCCCGGCGCGATGCTGGGCGGGGTGGTGTTGGGGCTGGCCGAAAGCTTCGCCTCGGCTTATCTGCAAACCGAATACAAGGATGTGGTGGCGTTTGGCCTGCTAATCGGCGTGTTGCTGGTGCGACCCACCGGTCTGCTGGGCCGTCCGGACGTGGAGAAGGTGTAATGCGCCGCACCCTGGCCGATGCCTTGCTGGCGGCGGCGCTGACCGCCGTATTGCTCATACCGATCTTTGGCCTGCGCATCCACGTGGACGGCGTCAACGTCTCGTTGAGTCGCACGCCGACGCCGGTGATCGTCGCCGTCGTAGCCGTTTTCCTGCTGCGGCTGTTCGGGCAGCCGTTGCGAAGAGCCTGGGCCGCGTTGCGTGTCCCGGCTTCCTGGCGCGAGAACGTCGTTACCGCGACCTTCAGCCAGGTCAAACAGCAACCCCGCTATCAATGGGCGCTGTGGCTGTTGCTGCTGGCCGCGGCGGTCGTGTGGCCGTTCACCGCCTCGCGCGGCGCAGTGGACGTGATGACGCTGGCGTTGATCTACGTGATGCTGGGGTTGGGTTTGAACATCGTGGTCGGTTTCGCCGGCCTTCTCGTGCTGGGCTACGCCGCGTTCTACGCGGTCGGCGCGTATACCTACGCCTTGTTGGCTCAGAACTTTGGCCTGTCGTTCTGGCTGGGTCTGCCGGTCGCCGGGGCGCTGGCGGCCTTGACCGGCTTCCTGCTTGGCCTGCCGGTATTGCGGCTGCGCGGCGATTATCTGGCCATCGTCACCCTGGGTTTTGGCGAAATCACTCGCCTGCTGCTCAACAACCTGAATTTCCTCACCGGCGGCCCCGACGGCATCGGCAACATCCCGCGTCCGACCCTGTTCGGGCTGGAATTCAGTCGCCGGGCCAGTGAGGGCGGAACCACGTTCCATGAGTTTTTCGGCATTGATTACAGCGGCGACTATGGCGTGATTTTCATGTATCTGCTCGGCCTGGCGCTGGTGCTGCTGATCCTGTTCGTCATCAACCGCCTGCTGCGGATGCCGCTGGGCCGGGCCTGGGAGGCGCTGCGCGAGGACGAAATCGCCTGCCGCTCGCTGGGCCTGAGTCCGACCACCATCAAGCTGTCGGCGCTGACCCTGAGCGCGGCCTTCGCCGGGCTGGCCGGGGCCTTCTTCGCCGCCCGCCAGGGCCACATCAACCCGGAATCGTTCACCTTCATCGAATCGGCGATGGTGCTGGCGATTGTGGTTTTGGGCGGGATGGGTTCGCAACTCGGCGTGATGCTGGCTGCCATCGCGATTACCGCGTTGCCCGAACTGGCGCGCGAGTTCGACGAATACCGGATGCTGGCCTTCGGGCTGGTCATGGTGCTGATGATGATCTGGCGACCACAGGGCCTGATCCCCGCCGTCCGCCCCCGGCTGGAACTGCCGGAACATGCGGGGGCCACGCGATGAGCCCGGAACTGGCTAACACGCCTGCCGTCGAGCCGGCCAGCCGTCCGCTACTGGAAGTTCGCCATCTGAGTATGCGGTTCGGCGGCCTGCTGGCGGTGGACAAGGTCGCATTCACGGTCCGCCGCGACCAGATTTTCGCCATCATCGGCCCCAACGGCGCGGGCAAAACCACCGTATTCAACTGCGTCGGCGGGTTCTACCGGCCCACGACCGGCACGGTGGCGCTGGACGGCCAACCGCTGCACGGTCTGTCCAGCCACCGCATCGCCCGGCTGGGGCTGGTGCGCACTTTCCAGAACGTGCGCCTGTTCAAAACCATGACCGTGGTCGAGAATCTGCTCATCTCGCAGCATACCCAACTGGAAACCCGCCTGCTGCCCGGCCTGTTCAAGACCCCGAAGTATCGCCGCGCCGAGGCGGAGGCGCTGGACCGGGCGGCGTTCTGGCTGGAAAAGGTCGGCCTGCTGGCCGTCGCCAATCGCGAAGCCGGCAATCTCGCCTACGGGCAACAGCGGCGCTTGGAAATCGCCCGCTGCATGATCACGCATCCCAAACTGCTGATGCTGGACGAGCCGGCGGCGGGCTTGAACCCGCAGGAGACCCGCGATCTGGACCGGCTGATCAACGAACTGCGCGCCGAGCACGGCGTGGCGGTGCTGTTGATCGAGCACGATATGAGTCTGGTGATGGGCATTTCCGACGAAATCCTGGTCATGGAGTATGGTCGGCCCATTGCGACCGGTGCGCCCGCCGAAATTCGCCGCGATCCGCGCGTCATCAAGGCGTATCTGGGAGAAGAGTGATGATGCTGAAACTGGAGAACGTTCACACCTTCTACGGCCAGATCGAGGCGCTCAAAGGCGTGTCGCTGGACGTGCAGCCCGGCGAGATCGTCACTCTGATCGGGGCCAACGGCGCGGGCAAGAGCACGCTGTTGCTAACCATCTGCGGTTCGCCGCACGCCGCCAGGGGCCGCGTGACCTTCGAGGGGCAGGACATCACCCAAAAGCCGACTCACGTCATCATGCAGTGCGGGCTGGCGCTGGTGCCGGAAGGGCGGCGCATCTTTCCCGGCCTGACCGTGCGGGAGAACTTGCAGATGGGCGGCTTTTTTGCCGACAAGGCGCGGCTGGACACCGATCTGGAACGGGTCTTCACCCTGTTTCCGCGCCTCAAGGAGCGCTGCAACCAGCGCGGCGGCACTCTGTCCGGCGGCGAGCAGCAAATGCTGGCGATTGGCCGGGGGCTGATGAGCCGGCCCAATCTGCTGTTGCTGGACGAGCCGTCGCTGGGGCTGGCCCCGATCATCATCGCCCAGATTTTCCAGATTCTGAAGGAAATCCGCGAGGAAGGCGTGACCATCTTTCTGGTCGAACAAAACGCTCATCGCGCCCTGCAACTGGCGGACCGGGGTTATGTGCTGGAAAATGGCCGCATTGTTTTGGCGGACACCGGCGCCAACCTGCTGGCCAACGATCAGGTGCGCAAGGCGTACCTGGGCGGCTGAACAACGGGGTGGCCGGGAGCGCTGGCGCTCCCGGTCAACTGCTCAATTCAGGCGATTTCGTCGAGCACGGCGCGGATGCGCGCGCCGATTTCCTCGATGGTCCCGGTGCCCTTGACGGTGCGCAGCAAGCCTTTCCGGTTGTAGTAATCAATCAATGGCGCAGTCTTCTCCTCGTAAACCCGCAGCCGGTTGCGGATCGTCTCCTCGTTGTCGTCAGCGCGACCGCGACCCAGCAGGCGCTTGACGATTTCCTCGTAGTCCACCTCGAAGAACAGCACCAGATCGAGCGGCTGGTTGATCTTGGCCAGAATTTGGTCCAGCGCCTCGGCCTGAGCCAGATCGCGCGGGAAGCCATCCATCATGAAGCCTTTGGGATTGGTCGTGGCCAGGGTTTTCAGCCCGTTCTCGATCATGCCCAGCACGATGTCGAACGGCACCAGTTCGCCTGCGTCCATGTAGGGCTTGGCGCGCTGGCCCAACTCAGTGCCGGCGGCCACTTCGGCGCGCAGCAAGTCGCCAGTAGCGACTGTGGAGACGCCGTAACGGGCGATAATGGCGTCGGTTTGCGTGCCCTTGCCTGAGCCGGGGGCGCCTAGCAGAACGATTCTCATGATGATTGCACTCTCGTTTTGGCGGTAAAAAAGCGTCAGAATTCCAGCGAAAATCCACAGCAGGGCCACCTCCCGCCGTCCACGCTCCCCATGCGGTGATGACGGGAAGGTTGGCGCGGCTGTCAAGCGTCTGGCCTTGGTTGTAGTATAAGCATTTTCTCATTCATCAACCGCCGCATAAAGGTCATTGCCATGATTCTGGATAGAGTGGACGCCGGTCATAACCTCCCCGAAGAGTTCAACGTCATCATCGAGATTCCGGCGCATTCGGACCCGGTCAAATACGAGGTGGATAAGGAGTCCGGCGCGCTGTTTGTAGACCGCTTCATGAACGCCGCAATGCACTATCCCTGCAACTACGGGTATATCCCCCATACCCTGTGTGAGGACGGCGACCCGCTGGACGTGCTGGTCGTCGCCCCGCTGCCGGTGATCAGCGGCTGCGTAGTGCGCGCCCGGCCGCTGGGCGTGCTGAAAATGGCCGATGAGAAGGGCGGTGACGCCAAAATCCTGGCGGTGCCGATCAAGAAAGAATGCACCCAGTACGATCACATCGAATCGGTTGAGCAAATGTCCAAGACGCTGCTGGCGCGGATCGCCCATTTCTTCGAGCACTATAAGGACCTGGATTCCGGCAAGTGGGTGAAAATCGAAGGTTGGGGTAGTCCGGACGAAGCCAGGGCTGAAATCATGGACAGCGTGGAACGGTACAACAAGAGTCATTAGGGGATTTTCAGCAAAGGCCCTGCCCACATCTCGCTCCCACGCTCCAGCGTGGGAACGCCGTTCAGGCGGCTCAACAACCTGCGACACCGGGGCGTTATGACGGCTGGGGCTCCCACGCTGGAGCGTGGGAGCCGGGCCGGAGCTATTAACTGCTGCGCGATCTCTGTCTGGCCGCCCTCCATCCTGGCCCTGCTCGCCAGCGCCCACCATTTTTCAAGCCGCGCGGCGCGGCTGTTTTGGGTATACACCAACGTCGCCAATTTCACGACCGAGATTGTCTTGACGCCAGCATCGCCTATTCTTTAAGGGCGAAAACGAAGGAAGAAATATTACTGACAACTCGCGTAATCACTGAGGAGAAACCCATGCGGTCCGTTGATCCACACTTTGGAGGATTTGCGTTATGGCGGCGGTAGGATTGATCCTGGCTTTGCTCTGCGCCATCGGCGCACTTATCTACGGCGTTCAGTCGGTCAAGTGGGTGTTGGCCAAGGATGCCGGTAACCCCCGGATGCAGGAAATCGCCGCTGCCGTCCAGGAAGGCGCGAAGGCTTACCTGGACCGGCAATACACGACTATCGCCATCGCCGGCGTGATCATCGGCGTGATCATCGCCATTTTCCTGGGCCTGCTGTCCGCGGTCGGCTTCGTGATCGGCGCGGTGCTGTCGGGCGCTGCCGGTTACATCGGCATGTATGTGTCGGTGCGCGCCAACGTCCGCACCGCCCAGGCGGCGCACAGCGGTCTGAACGCGGCGCTGGAAGTCGCGTTCCGGGGCGGCGCCATCACCGGCATGTTGGTGGTGGGCCTGGGCCTGCTCGGCGTGGC
>CALMNY010000382.1 GCA_937872125.1 uncultured Candidatus Competibacteraceae bacterium
CTGGTGATTACCGATATTAAAATGCCGGTGATGAACGGGCTGGATGTGTTGCAAAAGGTCAAGCAGCAGGACCCTTCTGTACCGGTCATCATGATTACAGCGCACGCCACGGTTGATTTATCGGTTCAGGCTTTGCGCAAAGGGGCTTATGATTTCCTGACCAAACCGTTTGAGCCGGAAGAACTGCTGTCGCGGATTCACAACGCCCTGCGTCAAACCGAACTGATCGCGGAGAATCGCCAACTCAAGGAAGAACTGGCAGCCTGGCAAGGTTCCATCGTCGGTAATTCACCGCATCTGCTCAGTCTGCTCGAAACAGCGCGGAAAGTGGCGATCCGCGATATTCCAGTGCTGATCAGTGGGGAATCGGGCACCGGCAAGGAACTGGTGGCGCGCGCGATTCGCCATTATTCCCGGCGCAAGGAGGGCAAGTTTGTTGCCATCAATTGCGGCGCTATCCCCGAAGCGTTGCTGGAAAGCGAACTGTTTGGCCATCGCAAGGGCGCTTTCACCGGAGCGGATCGCGATCATAAGGGGCTGATCGAAACTGCGGACGGCGGCACTCTCTTTCTCGATGAAGTCGGCACCCTGCCTCCGAACGTGCAAAAAACCCTGTTGCGCTTTCTGCAGGAACAGGAATTTTACCGGGTGGGAGATACGACTCCAGTCAAGGTAGATGTGCGCGTCCTGTCCGCCACCAATCTCGATTTGCAAGCCGCTATACAAAGCGGCGCTTTCCGCGAGGACTTGTACTATCGCCTCAATGTGGTTCATCTGCGACTCCCGCCGTTGCGCGAGCGCCGCTCCGATATTCCCCTGCTCGTCGCCCATTTTATCAAGGAACAGAACAAGCGGTTTGGCACGAACGTCAAAGGCTTTAGCCGTGAAGCGATGGAAGCGATGATCCAGCATGACTGGCCAGGCAATATCCGTCAGCTCGGCAATGTCGTGCAAGCCGCCATGGCGGTTGACAGCAACGATTATATTGGGATTGAGGTGCTGGCCCAGTTTCTCAACCTGCCGCGCAAAAGCACGGCGTTTGCTGGAACTATCGGCGAGATGGATTACGGTACGGCGCTGGCGCACTTTGAAGCCGATTATCTGGGCCGGCTTCTCCAAACCAGCGGCGGCAACATCGAGGAAGTCGCCCACCAAGCCGGCATGAATGTCGCCACGGTTTACCGCAAGATCAAGAAATACGGCCTGCGCTAACGAGTTGATCGTTGTAATTGCTGACTGCTATGGAAGGTTTTTGGCATTTCCGCAAACGGCATCCAGCAAGGCTGCGAAAAATTCTCTGATGAACAAGCATGAAAATAACCCATTGAAATTGATAATTTATTATCTGATCCCCGCCTGATTTCGATCAGTTTTTTGTATCTAATCAGGTAACTGAGCCGTTCGCAGCACCGCAACTACCCCTCCGTCAGTCTGGCTCCTTCCTCGCCTAACCCGCTAAAAAATAAACCAGTTTTGATAGACGCACCGGGCTACGCCCGTTGGCGCGGATGTTGCTTTTTCAGGAGCAGGCTAACAACAGGGAATCGAGCGAACATGAATGGCCAGCGGGTTTGCCCTTTCTACGGGCAGAGCATTGACCCCTGTGATGTGGGGGCTGGCTACATTTCGCCCTATCACGTGGAAGTGATCGTCCGGCATTGCACCGCTCACTATGAGGAGTGTGCCCGGTATCAGGAATTGAGCAGGGACCGCCTCAATCATGATGGAGCGGAATCCGCCCAGCACCCCCCTGTGATGGACCACCGGGTTTGTATGCCCAGCGGGGGGTTACTGTTTCCCTTGCAATTCGACCGCGAGGTTATGACGGTCTTGAATCATGAAATCCGCACGCCGCTCACCAGCATTCGCTCGTTTACCGAGATTTTGCTGGCGAGTCCGATTGAGGATCGCGAGGCGCAGCGGCGTTTTCTCCAGATCGTTCATGATGAAACAGTCCGTCTGACCCGAGCCCTAGGACGGTTATTCGGAATCGCGGATTCCAGCGCCCCAGCGCCCGCTTCGAAGAAATCGGAGACTGATCATCACCGCAGGTCTACTCCAACGAATCTAATTGAAACAAGCACACCATAAGGAAGGAAATCAAATCATGGCACAGTCAATGAATCGTAAAGGCTGGACCGTTGTATTGGCGGGAACCGGCATCAATCTGGCGCTGGGTGTTCTTTACACCTGGAGTATTTTCAAGGGCGCGATCAGCGATTCGATCAAGCAGGGCGGGCCATTCCAATGGGATTTGGCCTCGATCAATGATCCCTATGCGGTTTGCTGTCTGGTATTCGCCTTTTCCATGATCCTGGCCGGCAAATGCCAGGACCGCATTGGCCCGCGCTATACCGCCATGATCGGCGGCCTGCTGGTCGGAGCTGGGTTCCTTCTTTTGTCGCAAACCACCAACTATTGGTTGTGGGTGTTGGGATTCGGGGGACTGGCGGGAATGGGATTCGGATTTGGTTATTCCTCGGCCACGCCGCCGGCTCTCAAATGGTTTCCGCCCGCCAAGACCGGGATGATTGCCGGCATCGTGGTGTCCGGGTTTGGGCTGGCCTCGGTATATATCGCGCCGCTGTCCATGTATTTGCTGAAAACCGTGGGTTTGCAGGGCGCCATGATGTTCTTTGGCATCGCGTTCGCTATCGTCGTCGGGCTGTTCTCCCTCCTGCTGAGTAATCCTCCCGCCGGCTATCTGTTCGGTGGCGCCGCCGCCAAGGCGCAAGCCGCCAAAAACGCCCCAGCCGCTAAGGTGCAGGATTTCACCTCATCGCAGATGCTGAAAACCGGTTCCTTCTATGTGATGTGGATCGTTTATTTCATCGGCGCTGGCGCGGGTCTGATGGTGATCGGCAGCGTGGCTGGCATGGCCAAGCAGAGCATGGGCGAACTGGCGTTCCTGGCGGTGGTCATCCTGGCCGTCGGCAATGCGGCGGGCCGCATCATCGCCGGTTCGTTGTCGGACCGCATTGGCCGCATGTTGACCTTGTCGCTGATGCTGGGCTTCCAGGCGATCCTGATGTTCATGGCGATCCCCGTGATCGGCGCCGAGCATCCGAGCGCCACGCTGCTGGTCATCATTGCGACCCTGATCGGCTTCAACTATGGCGCCAACCTGGCGTTATTCCCGGCGATCACCAAGGATTTCTGGGGCTTGAAGAACTTCGGCGCCAACTACGGCTTGTTGTTCACGGCCTGGGGCGTGGGCGGCTTCGTGCTGGGCCGCGCCTCCGAGATGATGAAGGCGACCACGGGCAGCTTTACCCTGTCTTTCGGCGTAGCAGGTACCCTGTTAGCAGTGGCAGCGGTGATGGTGATGCTGAAAGATCTGTTCCGGCAAATGGTGGAAGCCGGGGTGGCGAAGGAATTGGAACGGCGGGCCGAAGAGGCCGCTCAGACCGCCACTCTGCAACCGGCGTTGGAGCAGGTCGCCTGACGTTAGCTCCACCGGATACCATTTGCAGCGAACTCCACCTCCTTGATCGCCTTTGATGGTGGATTTCGCTGCGCTCATCCACCCTACTCCGACCCTTATCCAGCCGTTCGCGAAGCCCCGTTTAACGGGGCCTTTGCGTTGCCGCTTATCCAGTCGCCGAGGCGTCAATGGCGGCTGTCGTTGGCGGTCTGATGGAAATCGCGTATGGCGTTGACGATTTCCTGGGTGCGCAGGCTGACGGCGACGACGCGCCTCAGCAAATCGATCGCCTTTGCTTTGTAGTCGCTGAAAGGTTTCCATCGCAGGCTTACATCCACATGCGTATTCCCCGACTCTATCTACCCGTGCCGCTGACCGTCGGCGCGACCGTGACGCTGGACGACAATGCGTTTAACCATGCAGTGCGGGTGTTGCGGCTCAAGCCGGGCGCGGCGTTGGTGTTGTTCAACGGCGCGGGCGGTGCATTCGCGGCGACGCTGACGGCGGTAAACAAGCGGGAGGCCCAGGCGCACGTGACCGAAGCTCTGCCCGGCGCGGTGGAATCATCGTTGCGGGTGCTGCTGGCGCAGGGCGTTTCGCGCGGCGACAAGATGGATTACACGTTGCAAAAAGCGGTTGAGCTAGGCGTCGCCGTTATCCAGCCGCTGTTTACCGAACGCGGCGGCGTGGACCTCAGCGGCGACCGGCTGGCGCGGAAAATCCAGCATTGGCGCGGCATTATCATCGGCGCCTGCGAGCAGTGTGGACGAAACCGGCTGCCAGAATTACGGGAACCGTTGCCGCTGCCGACATGGCTCAACCAGCCGCTCGAACCGGGCTGGCGCCTGCTGCTCGATCCGTTGGCCGAGCGCGGTTTGCGCGGGTTGGAACGGCCAGCAGGAACGGTTACGCTGCTGATCGGTTCGGAAGGTGGCTTGAGTCCAGCGGAAATCGCCCAGGCCCACCAGGCCGGATTGACCGGCATCCGGTTGGGGCCGCGCATTCTGCGCACCGAAACCGCCGGCGTCGCGGCGCTAGCAGGGGTGCAAGCCTTGTGGGGGGATTGGGACTGAGAATGGGAAGGGGGTGTCAGGCGGAGCAGAGCACTTTGAATTCCCGCCGCGCCTCGGTCATCGCCGCCAGCCGCTCCCGGTGCAACGCCTCGGCCAGCGCCAGGCCACTCAAGCCCTGTTCGAGCAACGGCTGCACCGGTACGCCCGCCGCCGCTCGATAAATCCGGCGCATGAAATCGGCCTGAGGATAATCGCGGTTCTCCAATCCCAGCCGGCCTCGGGCATCGGCTTCGCAGGCCACCAGAAACTGCTCGAATCGTTGCGGCTTGCGCAGCGCATCCAGACCCTGCACGGTATTCAGCAAGGTCTTCGGGCGCAATTCCAGAGCGCGATGGACATGGGTGTGAAAGCGCGCAGTGAGCACGCCCAATTCCCGGTACATATTGGGAATCCGCAGCCGTTGGCAGAAGGCGCGCACCAGCTCCGCGCCGCGTTGCTCATGGTCAATATGGCGCGGCCATTCCCCGGAAGGCGTGGTTCCCTTGCCCAGATCGTGAACCAGCACCGCGAAGCGGGTGATCGGGTCGGCATTCAAGCGCACCGCCTGTTCCAGCGCCAGCAAGGTATGGAGACCGGTATCAATTTCGGGATGATGGACGGGCGGTTGCGGCACGCCGAACAATCGCTCCAGTTCCGGAAAAATCCGCGCCAGCGCGCCGCAGTCGCGCAAGGTTCTAATAAACTGGCCCGGACCGGGTTCACCGAGGGCGCGCACGGTTTCCGCCCAGACCCGCTCGGCAACCAGGTGATCCACTTCGCCGCTGGCGACCATGGCGCGCATCAGGCCCAGCGTTTCCGGCGCGACCCGAAAACCCAGTGGCGCGTAGCGGGCGCTGAAGCGGGCAACCCGGAGAATACGCACCGGGTCTTCGGCGAAGGCCGGCGAGACATGGCGCAGCCAGCGCGCTTCCAGATCACGGCGGCCATGACAGGGATCAATCAACCGGCCCCGACCATCGCACGCCATGGCGTTGATGGTCAGGTCGCGGCGTACCAGATCGTCTTCCAGTGTCACCTCCGGGGCGGCGTGGACACTGAAGCCGTGATAGCCTGGCGCCGTCTTGCGCTCGGTGCGGGCCAGCGCGTATTCCTCGTGGGTGTCCGGGTGCAGGAACACCGGGAAGTCCTTGCCAACCGGGCGGAAGCCGCGCGCCAGCATCTCGTCCGGCGTCGCGCCGACCACGACCCAGTCGCGTTCACGGATGGGTCGGCCCAGCAGTTCATCGCGCACTGCGCCGCCGACCAGATAGATTTCCATGATGGGTATGCTCATTCAGTGATGGGTGCGGCCAGCAGGATCGGCCGTCGTGCGGATAAACCATAGACCGTTTTATCCATGTTGCAGCGAATTGCAGGAATTTTGATCGCGCTGGTCGGTGTTGCCCTGACGCTGGCCGGCTGCGCCGATCTGGCCTATTACCGGCAGGCGGCGCTGGGCCAGTGGGCCTTGTGGCAAGTCCGCCAGCCGGTGGCCGAGGCGCTGGCTGATCCCGCCACATCGCCGGAACTGCGCCGGCGGCTGACGACAGCGCAAGAGTTGCGCGCCTTCGCCAGCGTCGAACTGGCCCTGCCCGACAATGCCAGCTATCAGGATTATGCGGATCTGGGGCGACCCTGGGCGGTGAGAAACGTGTTCGCTGCGCCGGAACTGAGCCTGGAGCCGCACCAGTGGTGTTTCTGGATCGTCGGTTGCCTGAGCTATCGTGGCTATTTTGACGCCGAGGCTGCGCGCCGCCTGGCCGATGATCTGCGGGCCAGCGGCGAGGATGTCTACGTCGCCGATGTCGCCGCCTATTCGACGCTGGGCTGGTTTGACGATCCGTTGCTGAATACGTTCATCCACTGGCCAACCGGGCGCTTGGCGGAACTGATGTTCCACGAACTGGCGCATCAACGCCTGTATATCGCTGATAATTCCGCTTTCAATGAAGCCTTTGCGACAGCCGTGGGCCGGCTGGGCGCAGAACGCTGGCTGGAACGGCGTGGCGCGGCGCGCGAACGGGAAGACTACGCGGCGGATTATCAGCGGCGTCAGACATTTCTACACTTGGTGGCGACGGCCCGCGAACGGTTGGCGGCGCTTTACACTTCCCCCCGGAGCGAGGCCGAAAAACGAGCCGGCAAGCAGCGTATTCTGGCGGAGTTGCACGACCGTTATCAGGATTTGAAGCAACAGTGGGGCGGTTACGCCGGTTATGACCGCTGGTTCAACCAGGATTTGAACAACGCCAAGTTGGCCGGGATCAGCACCTATCACCGGCTGGTTCCGGCGTTTCTGGCGCTGTACGAGCGAGAGGGTCAGGATTTCGCGGCGTTTTATCGGGCAGCGGAGACGATTGGACAGTTGCCGCCGCCCGAACGGGAAGCGCGGTTGCGGGCGCTGTTGGAAGCGGCTGGTGGAACCTTATAGCAATACCTGATTGCCGAACCGTATCCTAAGAAGCTGTATAAAAACTAACTTATTGATTGTAGGAGCGGCCTTGGCCGCGA
>CALMNY010000383.1 GCA_937872125.1 uncultured Candidatus Competibacteraceae bacterium
CAATCCCTACTACCGCACCAAGCACGAATCGGAAGGCATCGTCCGCCGCGAGTGCACGCGTCCCTGGCGGATCTACCGGCCCGGCGCGGTGGTCGGCGATTCGCGCACCGGCGAGATGGACAAGATTGATGGCCCCTATTACTTCTTCAAGCTGATCCAGAAGGTGCGCAACATGCTGCCGCCGTGGATGCCGGTCATCGGCATCGAGGGCGGCCGGCTGAATCTGGTGCCGGTCAACTTCATCGTGGACGCGATGGAACACATCGCCCACGTAGACGGGCTGGACGGTCATTGCTTCCACTTGGTGGACCCCCACCCGCACCGGGTCGGCGACATCCTCAACCTGTTCGCTCACGCTGCCCACGCGCCGGAGATGAGCCTGCGGGTCAATGCCCTGATGTTCGCCTTTGTGCCGCAGGTCATCAAAACCGGAATATCGCACTTCAAGCCGGCGCGGCGGATGTGGGATCAGATTCTCAAGGACCTGGGCATCCCCGCCGATGCGTTGCGCCTGATCAACTACCCCACCCGCTTCGACTGCCGCGAGACGCTCAAGGCGCTCAAGGGCACCGACATTGCCGTGCCGCCGCTGGAAACCTACGCCGCGAAACTGTGGGACTACTGGGAGCGCAACCTCGATCCTGATCTGTTCGTGGACCGCAGTCTGACCGGCGCGGTCAAGGACAAGGTGGTGCTGATCACCGGAGCTTCGGCCGGCATCGGTAAGGCCGCCGCCCTCAAGATCGCCGAGGCCGGGGCCAAGATCCTCATTGTCGCCCGAACTGAAGAGAAGTTGCTGGAAACCCAGCAGGAAATCGCGGCGCGCGGCGGCAAAGCGTTTATCTACACCGCCGATGTCGCGGACATCGCCTCCTGCGACGCGCTGGTGCAACAGGTGCTGGCCGATCATGGCGTGGTAGACATCCTGATCAACAATGCCGGCCGCTCCATCCGCCGGGCCATTGAAAACTCGCTGGATCGCTTCCACGACTACGAGCGCACCATGCAGCTCAATTACTTTGGCGCGCTGCGGCTGATCATGGGCTTCATTCCCAGCATGCTGAAGAAAAACCGCGGCCACGTCATCAACATCTCCTCGATTGGCGTCCTCAGCAACGCGCCGCGCTTCTCGGCCTACGTCTCCTCCAAGGCGGCGCTGGACGCCTTCTCCCGTTGCGCGGTGGCCGAGTTTTCCGACAGCGGCATTGATTTCACCACCATCAACATGCCGCTGGTGCGCACCGAGATGATCGCGCCCACCAAGATCTATCAGCATGTCCCCACCCTCAGCCCGGAAGAGGCGGCGGACATGATCGTGCAGGGGATTATTTACCGGCCAGAGCGCATCGCTACCCGGGTGGGGATTTTCGCCCAGGTGCTACACGCTGTGGCGCCCAAGCTGTACGCCGTGATCATGAACACCGCGTTCCGGCTGTTCCCGGAGTCCTCCGCGGCCAAGGGCCAGCAAACCGAAGCCCAACCCTCGCTGGAGCAGATTTCCTTCGCCCAGTTGACCCGGGGGATTTACTGGTGAGTTCCACAAACCCGTTATAGCCCTGATGGCGGGACGGGATGCGGCTACCAACCGGCGAATTAAAAAAGATCGGAACTCCGCATCTCGCACCCCCGCAATTCAGGATGACCTCCCGGCTGCGACTGTTCCATGTCGTGGCCGGGCATTTTTGACACTCCTTGCCAACCACCCGAGAGAGTAGCACCATGAAATTGAAAATTGGCGATCCAGCCCCCATGTTCATCGCTACCACCACCGATGGCGGCGCCATCAAGCTATCCGATTATCTCGGTAAAAAATTGGTGTTATATTTCTATCCCATGGATGACACGCCCGGTTGCACCAAACAGGCTTGTTCCCTGCGCGACCACAACCGGGAAATCCGGGACAAGGGCGCCGCCATCCTCGGCGTCTCCACTCAGGATGCTGAATCTCATCAGCGGTTCACCGCCAAGCACCAGCTCAATTTTCCGCTGATCGCCGACACCGACGGCGCCATCGGCAAGGCCTACGGCGCGATTGGCGGCGGCGGCATGATCGGCGCCGCCATCAACCTGCTGGGCATGGCCAACCGCATTACCTTTATCATTGACGAAAGCGGCCACATCGCCCATATCATTGACAAACCGGATTGCGCCCATCATGCCGAGGAGGTCCTGGGCCTGTTGTAAGCATCCGCTCCCCGACTGCTGGAGACGCTGGCATGACTGCCCACGCATCAAGTTGCACTTATACCTGGGACCAGGGCGCCGCTACCGAGCTGGGCGCCCGCCACGAACAACAGGACCGCTGGGGCCTCTTCCAGTCGTCTGACCCGCAGGGACTGCTGGCTATTCTGGCTGATGGCATGGGGGGGCATCTGGAGGGCGCCCTGGGTGCGCAAATCGTGATTGACGAAGCCCAACAACTCGTCCAGACCCCGGGGGCATGGCCAGACCCCGACCCGCTGGCCGGGCTTGAGCAGTTGTGCTTGCGGATGCACGAAGCCATCAACCGCCAGTCGGAAACCGCGCGCAGTACCATAGTCATGGTCTGGCTCGAAGGCGACCAGGCGTACTGGCTCAACGTCGGTGACAGCCGACTGTATCACTTCCGCGCCGGGGAGCGCCTGATGCGCACCCGCGATCACTCGGCAGTGCAGTTGCTGATGGATCTGGGCGAAATTGACGAATCCGAGATGGCGACCCATCCCGCACAAAATCGTTTGTATCGCTGCCTGGGTGGCGACACCCTGCCCAAACCTGACCTGGGCCAGCTCACGATCCAGCCCGGCGATCTGCTGGCGCTGTGTTCGGATGGCGTCTGGGAACACATCACCGAACCCGAACTCTGGGATGCGGCGCGCGCCAATGACCTCACTGCCGCCGCTGCAACGCTCACCACACAGGCCGTGCAACGCGGCGGCGCAACCGCCGATAACGCCACCCTGCTCCTGTTGCGCGCGATTCCCGCCGCTGGCCGCCGAACGCCCTGGTTGCAGCGGCTATCCGCCAGTTTCGCATCACTGCTGAATGGCGACCGCCGCTAACATCCCCGGCTCACCGTCGCCATGTCCAACCGGCATCCGCGCTCCCCTACTGCAAGGAAAGCCCGATGACTGAAGAAACCAACGCGCTACCTACAGGCTATAACTTGCACCGCTACCAGATCGAGGGCGTCCTGGGAGCCGGTGGTTTCGGCATTACCTACAAAGCGATCCACGAGGCGCTTGAGAACGAAGTCGCGATCAAGGAATATTTCCCCGCCGAATGGGCCTACCGCGATCACAATGGCATCAATGTCCGCCCCAATGCCCAAGGTCAAATTCCAGCGCGGGAAACCGAACCGCCGTGTTACGAATGGGGCCTGCAGCGCTTTCTGGACGAAGCCAAAATCCTGGTGCAGGTAAACCATCCGGGTGTGGTGCGGGTGCGGGACTACTTCACCGCCAATGGCACCGCCTATATCGTGATGGAATACGAGGTCGGCGAGTCGCTCAGCGCCACTTTGCAGCGAGGCGGTATTCTGCCCGAGCCGGAACTGCGCCGAATCCTGAACGACGTGATACCGGCGCTGGAAGCCGTCCATGCCCAGGGTTACCTGCACCGGGACATCAAACCCAGTAATCTCTACATTCGCGCCAGTACCAGTCGAGTCATCCTGCTCGATTTTGGCGCCGCCCGCCAAGCCCTGGGGCGGCGCACGCGCAGCGTCACCAGTGTGGTCACGCCCGGCTATTCCCCCATCGAGCAGTATGTCACGGTCGGCGAGGACTACGGCCCCTGGACGGACATTTACGCCGTCGGTGCGGTGCTGTACCGCTGTATTACCGGTACGCCGCCCATCGAGGCGCCTGGACGGGTGCTCAAGGATCCGGTGCAGCCGGCGGTCGAGGTCGGCGCCGGCCTGTACTCACAGGGGTTGTTGCGCCTGGTGGATCAGGCGATCGCCGTGCGGCCCGAAGAACGGTTTCAGACCGTGGCCGAGATGCGCGAGGCCTTGCAAGCGACTGATCAGGCCAATGATCGTCCGAGTTTCTCCCAGCCACCACTGGATGCCAGCCTTCTGGATCAATCCGCGACGTCATCCTTGAGCGCCGCCCGGACCGAGGGCGAGGGTCAGCGCCGCCCCCCTGCCTCCCGCTCGCATCCCTCCCAGCGCATTTCCAAAGAAGCGCCCGCTCCAGGGGTCATCCCGTCCAAACAACAGCCGTATGGTTCCCGCCAGCCGGCCAGCGCCGCGTCGTTTACTACTTCGCCGTTCGAAGATGCCGATGGCGGTTCTCTGCCCCTGCTGGAAAACATCTGGGAACATCTGGACGACCTGGCCCCTCCGTCGGTGTCCGGCCCGGCCAAAGCCGCGCCCAGCGCCGAAGCGCCGCCCGCCATGCCAGAACCGGCGGAATCCCTGCTCAAACGCTCGCCCCAGTCGGCGCTGGATCATCTGAAGAAGGTTTCTACAGTTCGACATGACGGGATGCTCAGCATTCGTCTTGCGACGACGACATCCCAACCCTCTTCCCGGGCGACGACCGAAAGCCCATCCTCCATCAGTCCAGCCACGCTCGAAGCGCCGCGCGCCAAATGGACGCCGATCCTGATCACGGTTTTTGCGGTTGCCGGGCTGGCCGGGGCTAGTCTGCTCGCCTATCAGTACTACAACGCGATGCAGGAGCAGCGCCAGCAACAGGCTATCGCGTTACAACAGCGCCAGCAGGAAGAAGAAAACCGCCGCGCCCAGGAAACCGCACAAAATCGTGAGGCGGAAATCGCCCGTTATCTGGAACAGGCCCGCAACGCGATCACCACGAAAAACTGGAAGCTCGCCGCCACCTATCTGGAGCGGGCGGCGACGCTCGATCCTGCCCATTCGGCGCTGGCGACAGTCCGGGCTGAACTGGCCGCCGCCGAACAGCCCACTGCTGCGGCCAAGACTCGAACCGCCAACGCCATCGGACTTGAACTCAACTGGATTGAAGGCCGCTGCTTCACTATGGGCAGTCCGGCCAGCGAACGGGATCGTGGCCGCGACGAGACCACTCATGAGGTTTGCGTCAAGAGCTTCTGGATGGGCAAAACGGAGATCAGTAACCGTCAGTTCCGTCTGTTCCGGGCCGCTCATAACAGCGGTTCTTTTCAGGGACGCCCTTTGAACGACGACACCCAGCCCGCCGTCAATCTAACCTGGGATGATGCGAAAGCCTTCGCCGAGTGGCTGTCCTGGGAAAGCGGTTCCGGCCAGCGCTTCCGGCTGCCGACCGAAGCCGAATGGGAATTCGCCGCCCGGGCGGGCGCCAAAAGCCGATACGCCTGGGGCAACGACATCAACCCCCGGTATGCGAATTTTTCCGACCGCAATGACCCGACGGGTGCGTCTATCGGTAATCTGGATGACGGTTATGCCGTCACAGCGCCGGTCGGCAACTATCAGCCCAATGCCCTTGGCCTGTTCGATATGGCCGGCAACGTCTGGGAGTGGACCTGCTCGGACTACGGTCCCAGCTACGGCGGCGACGAACAGCGCTGTTCGACCGCGCGGTCCAACGAAGGCCAACGGGTCGTCCGAGGCGGATCCTGGAACAACGGCGCCGGCGATTTGCGCCTGGCCAAGCGGCTGGCGCGTAAACCCGATTACCGCGATGCGATGACCGGGTTCCGCGTCGTCATGGAAGAAACAAACACCATACCTTGAGGCCCAGGTTTCATCCCGGCTACGCACCCAGATAGGCTTCCTTGACCCGGGGATCGCCCAGCAATTCCCGGCCAGCGCCGGACAGAATAATGCCGCCGGTTTCCAGGACATAAGCGCGGGACGCGATCCGCAGCGCCATGTTGGCGTTCTGTTCCACCAGCAGGATGGTGGTTCCCGAGCGGTTGATGTCTTCGATGATCCGGAAGATGTCCTGCACCAGTCGCGGCGACAGCCCCATGGATGGCTCGTCCAGCAGCAGCAGCCGGCCCCGGCTCATCAGCGCCCGCCCCACCGCCAGCATCTGCTGTTCGCCGCCGGACAGGGTGCCGCCCGGCTGGCGCTGGCGTTCGCTGAGCCGTGGGAAAATCGTGAAGACCCGGTCGTAATCCGCCGCAATTTCGCCCTTGTCGGTGCGCTGCCAGGTGGCCAGCCGCAAATTCTCCAGCACGGTTAAATTGCCGAAGATGCCCCGGCCCTCCGGGACGTGGGCGACGCCCAGGCCGACGATCCGATGCGCTGGGACTCGTTTGAGATCCTGCCCTTCAAACACGACGGCGCCGTTATAAGGCGTCAGACCCGAAATCGCCCGCAGAATCGAGGTCTTGCCCGCCCCGTTGGCGCCGATCAGAGTCACGATCTCGCCCTTCAGCACGGTGAAGGAAACGCCATGCAGCGCCCGGATGCCGTCGTAATGAACTTCCAGATCGCGCACTTCCAGTTGCAGGTCTTCCAGTCCGCCCGTTCCGTTGCTCATCCGACCGGCCCCTCGCCCAGGTAAGCTTCCAACACCTTGGGATCGTTCTGGATCGCCTCGGGCGGACCCTCGGCCAGGGTTTCGCCGAAATCCAGCACCTTGATCCGCTCGCAGATGCCCATCACCAGTTTCATCTGGTGCTCGATCAGCAGGATGGTGAGCTGGAACTCCCGGCGAATCCACTGAATGAATTCCATCAATTGATCAATCTCGTTCGGATTCATCCCCGCTGCGGGTTCGTCCAGCAGCAACAGTTCCGGGTCGATGGCCAGCGCCCGGGCGATTTCCAGCCGCCGCTGCGAGCCGTAGGGCAGATTCTTGGCCGTCTCACCGGCCAGATGCTCCAGCTTGAAAATGCTCAACAACCGCCGGGAGTTCTCGATGATGCGCTCTTCCTCCCGGCGATAGCGGCCCAGGTGCAGCAGCGCCTCCAGCGGGCTGTAGCGAACCTGGGCGTAGTGGGCGATGCGCACGTTGTCCAGCACCGACAAATCCCGGAACAGCCGGATGTTCTGGAAGGTGCGGCCGACCCGCAGCGCGGTAATCTGATGCGGGGTCTTGCCAACCAGTTCGATATCCCGCAGGCGGATGCTGCCCTCGCTGGCCCGATAAACCCCGGTGATCAGGTTGAAGATGGTCGTTTTACCGGCGCCGTTGGGACCGATGACGCCCACCAGTTCGCCGGACTGGAGTTCCAGATTGAAGTCGGCGACCGCGCACAACCCCCCAAAATAATGCTTGACCCTAGTGGCTACGAGCAGCGCCATGGCTTCCTCCGTGAACAGTGGGACGGCGATGGGCGTCCAGATCGCGCCTGGGAATAAACCAGCGGAACTCCCGCAGGCCCATGATCCCGCGCGGCGCGAAAATCATCACCAGCACCAGGGCCAGGGGCATGATCACCATCCGCCAGACCCCCAGGTGACGAATGAAATACTCGTTCAGCGGATCGAACACCACCGCCGGCAGCCAGCCCAGCATCGCCGCCACGGTGGACGGCCGCAGCAGCTCCAGCAGCACGGTGTAAACGGTCGCGCCGATAATGGACCCGGCGATGGAGGCGATGCCGCCTAGATAGACCATGATCAGCACGTCGGTGGTCTTGATGATGTCGAACACCCGGGGGCTGATGAACTGCAACAAATGGGCGAACAACGCTCCGGCGATGCCGGCGAAAAAGGAGGACACCATGAACGCCAGGAACTTCACCCGACGCGTGTTGACGCTCATCAGGTCGCTGGCAATCTCGTCCTCGCGGATGGACAGAACCCCGCGCCCGTATTTGGAGTAGACGAAGTTGCGCACCACCCAGATCGAGACCACGGTCCAGAAAAACACCCAGGGCAGCGTGGTCAGCCTCTTGATGCCCGGAATGCCGCGCGGGCCACCGATATAGTCAATGTTCTCGATCACCGACTTGACGATCATCAGGAACGCCAGGGTGATGATGGCCAGATAGTCGCCGCGCACCTTGAACGACGGCACTGCCACGATCAGCCCCAGCAGCGCCGCCATCAACCCGCCGGCCAGCACCGCCAGCGGAAACAGTCCCGGATACGCGGCCACCGGCAACACCTTCTGAGTCAGCAGCGCGGCGGTATAAGCCCCCACCGCCATGAAGCCGGCGTGGGCCAGGGAAAACTCGCCCATGTAACCGTTCACCAGGTTCAGGCTGACGGTCAGGATGATATTGATCCCGACATACATCATCACCAACTGAACGTACTTGTTCAGCAGGTTGTATTCAGGAATGGCGAAGGCCAGGACGAAGCCGACGGCGATCAACACCGGCAGCAGCCAGCGCTGCGCCATCAACCATTCCCAGCCTGCGTTCCGCATCGTCTTCATACTTTTTGCGTCCGTGGCTGGCCCAGAATGCCGTAGGGTCGAACGACGATCAGCAACAGCAGCAGGGTGAAGGCGACGAAATCCCGGTACGTCGAGGGGAAAAAGGCGGTAACCATGATCTCCACTCCGCCCAGAATGAAGGCGCCGATCATCGCCCCCCGGATGTTGCCGATCCCACCCACCACGGCGGAGATGAACGCTTTCCAGCCGACCATGATGCCCATGTACGGATCAATGACCGGATAGGCGAGGCCGTACATGGTGCCCGCCGCGCCAGCCAGCCCGGCGCCAATGGCGAAGGTGACGGAGATGATGAGGTCCAGCGGCACACCCATCAGCGGCACGAAGGTCTTGTCCCAGGAAATCGCCCGCATCGCTATACCCACCGGGGTGCGATGAACCACGTAATCCAGCACGAACATCAGCCCCAGCGACAGGAAAATAATGATGACCTGTAACGAAGACAGGGAGACGCCGCCCAGGTCCCAAGTCACATTCTCCAGCAACGGCGGAATGTTCTTGGGATAGGGGGCCAGGGCCAGGGTGAAGTTTTCCAGAAAAATGCCGATGCCCAGAGCGGTGATGATGGCCGACACACGGGGAGCATGACGCAGGGGCTTGTAGGCCAGCCGTTCGATCATCACTCCCACCAGCGCCGCGCCCAGCATGGTCAGCAGCAGCGTGGGCACGAACGGCAGGCCCAGGTACACGGCGGCCAGGAAGCAGAAGAAGGCGCCGATCATGAACACGTCGCCATGGGCGAAATTGATCATGGTCAAAATGCCGTAAACCATTGTGTAGCCCAGGGCGATGAGGGCGTAGATGCTGCCCAGTTGCAGGGCGTTCAGGGCCTGTTGCAGCCAGTAGACGATGCCTTCGCTCAAGATTGTATCTACCGTGATACTTCGGGTTGACAAAAAGAACGGCCCGTTGAGGCCGCTGGAGGTGATGGGCGAGTGGCGAACGGCGAGCGGCGAGTGACCGGCATCACGCCTATTTGCTACTCGCTACTCACTACTCGCTACTCGCTGCTTTTCCTCAGGGATTAGCGTTCGTGAAGTAGGTGAACTTGCCGTCCTTGATCTGCAGGATCACCGCGCTCTTGATCGGATCGCGCGAATCAGCCTGGAACTTCATATCGCCGGTCACGCCTTTGTAGCTGGGCAGGGTGGACAGCGCCGCGCGGATCGCTTCACGATCCACCTTGCCGGCGCTTTTGATCGCGCCGAACAACAACCCAAACGCATCGTAGGTCAGCGCCGCCACATCGTCCGGCTTCGCGCCGTAGGCTTTTTCGTAGTCGGCGATGAACTTCTTGGCGACCGGCGCCGCATTGTCGGCAGCGTAGTGAGTGCTGAAGTAGTAGCCATTCAGGTCAGCGCCGCCCAGGGTAAGCAGTTCATTGCTGCCCCAGGAGTCACTACCGATGAAGGGCACATTGATGCCCAGCCGCTTGGCCTGTTGCACTTGCAGCGGTACTTCGCTGTAGTAGTTGGGCAGGAAGATCACGTCGGGCTTGGCGTCCTTGATCTTGGTGAGCTGCGCCGAGAAATCCTTGTCGTTGGTGGTGTAAGTCTCAAACGCAACGATTTTGCCGCCCTGTTTCTCGTAGCTTGCCTTGAAGACTTCAGCAATGCCCTTGTTGTAATCGGAAGCGACGTCGTAGAGCACCGCCGCCTTCTTGGCTTTCAGCTTTTCCAACGCAAACTTGGCCAACACGCCACCCTGGAAGGGATCGATGAAACAGGCCCGGAAGACGTATTTCTTGGGCTGGTTGGTTGCGGTGTCCAGCGTGGTTTTGGGAGCGGTGGACCACGGCGTGATCAGCACCGTTTCGGAACTCTCAGCGATCTCCGCAGCCGGAATAGCGTAGCGGCTGGCATTGGGACCGACGATGGCCAGTACCTCGTCCTGAGTGATCAGCTTCTGGGCAGCGGCGGCGGACTGGTCGGCCTTGCCGGCATTATCCTCGACCACCAAATCCACCTTCATCTTTTCCTTGCCCACGGGCAAACCGCCAGCAGCGTTGATCTCCTTGACCGCAAGTTCAGCGGCATTTTTGCAGGATGTTCCCACCGCCGGCATATCGCCGGTCAGCTCGGCGATGACGCCCAGCTTGAGGGTCTTCTCGGCGCCCCAGGCGGCGACGCCCAGGGAAACCAGCACCGAAAACAACAGCAGGGATAGCGCCTTTCTCATCGGTTTTCCTCTCTAGGGGTTTGATTCCCGATATTCAGTGGTTTGGGAAGGGACGCGAAGATAGATGTCTCCCTGCGCCCCAAAATGATTATAGCCATGGCGCTACCGATTGCGCTGCCGGTTACAGCGATCCTTTCGCTTCCCAGGCCGGCGCGATAATTTGTTCGGAACGCTTGCGGCACACTGCCTCCAGTTCCTTGAGAACTGTTTCCATTTCGATCAGCTTGTCCAGCGTGCCACGAATGTCGCGCAAGGTAAAAATAACGTCCACATCCATCTCCAGATATTTTTCCCGCTCCTTCTGTTCCATGCGCTCAATCGCCGCCTGAATGCTTTCGGACGGCTCCACCTCGGTGCCCAGCAGGTGAACGAACACTCGCAGCTTACGCTGTTGTTGGGCAAGCCATTGATTATACATATGAAGCAATTCATAACCGTCTTCGACGGAGTAAGCCTTGTAGCGAAACTTGAGTTTGAGGTCCTCGAAGCTGCTGTGCCGGAGCACTCGGCCCTCCTTCCAGTCATCCACCGTCTGTTTGAATTCAATCGGCAGGAAATCCACCCCAGCCTGAATCCGGTTCTTGATATACTCCAATTCCTGGATTTCCTTGACCACCGCCTCAGCGTGCAAACTCACTTGCTGGTGAATGGCTTCGGTTCGGGTATAGGTCTTCTTTGGGGCGGCGCTGCCCGGCGTAGCGGTGCTGGCGGCCAGGCGGCGGCCTTCCTGTTCAGCCTCGACCCACTCGGCGATGGCTTCCTCAACAGCGCGCATCCGGGATTCAACCTCCTCGGTCTCGCGCCGCTCCACCTCGGCCTGGCGCAACTGCATCCGTTCAGCCTCGGCCTGTTCGGCGGCAGCCCACTCGGCGATGGCCTGCTCCACCGCGGCTTTGTCCTGGGCCGCGCGCTCCAGAGTTGCCTGTTCCAGCGCAGCCCGCCAGGTTGCTAATCGCTCTACGGTTGCCCGCTGAACCTCAGGTTTTTCCACCGTAGTCTTGGGCGCTGCCCTGGCCGCCGCCTGCCGGGCGGCCAGGGCCTGCTCTTCTCGCAACCGTTTCTGCTGCCGGGCCCGATACAGCGCCAACCCTCCGATCAGCGCCACGAGCGCCAACACCCCGATTACGATCATTACGCCGACTAACTGCCAGTTGCCCATATTCCACCTTTCCAAACCCCACGTTTCCACCGTACTTCATTGCCCGACCCCAAGCCAGTTTTGCGCTCTAAGGCGATTTCCATAAAAGGCCTTACCAGGCCGACCTCTGTAGGGAAGGGACACGGTGCCGCCGTGTCCCTACAGGTCCTACAGGTATAATCTTTCCAGGA